>USHZ01000010.1 GCA_900554595.1 uncultured Collinsella sp.
CCGATATCGAGGAAGCGCAAGTAAAGCGTATCTCGATGCGCCATACGGCCAAACGTTACGTAATCTCGGACGCCAGCAAATTTGGCATGGTGGCGCCCGTCAAGTTCGCGGACTTCCGCGATGCAACGATCATCACCGCGGGCGAGGTGCCCGCCAAGTACCAGGCGATGGAAAACGTCATCACGGTCTAGCGATGGGACAAGGCCAAAGCCACCACAAAGGTGCCTGTCCCCGCTGTGGTGGTTAGTAACGAAAACCGAATAGTTTTCTCAATAGATAAGCGGCAACGTCCATTACGGGCGTTGCCGCTTTTGCTGTCTACCGGTTTTGTCTAAGTCTGTAACAACTGGACCGTTAAAAGTGGGTTAGGTGTTACAGATTGAGATACTTCTGAACCGCGCCGTCCCTTTGTCTCAATCTGTAACAGTTGGGACCGATTTTGCCGAGTTATTGTTACAGATTGAGATTTTCCCTTGAGGGGGATTCGAATGTCTCGATCTGTAACAGATAGACCGAAAAATGGGTTCTAACTGTTACAGATCGAGACGTTTTGGGACCGCGGCTGAGCCATTGCGGCAAAACCACCACAAAGGTGCCTGTCCCCATTGTGGTGGTTTAGGGCTCCCAGGGGCAGGGGGCTTCGATGTGGATGTGCTCACCGGTTACGGGATGCGTGAAGGACACGCTGTGGGCGTGGAGCATCAGGCCGCAGGGACGCGGCGTGCCGTACAGGTCGTCGCCAACCAGGGGATGACGCTCGCTCGCCAGATGTACACGGATTTGGTGCTTGCGGCCGGTGAGCAGCTCGACATCGATATACGAACGCGTGGGCAGGCCTCGGCGGCTCTTAAGGCGCTTGAGCACCTTCACGCGCGTTTGAGACGGCTTGCCGCTGGCGCCGACGCGCATCTTGCGGCTGTCGTGGCGGTCGCGGGCGATGGGCTTGTCGATGAGCTTTTCGTTCCAGTCGATCTTGCCCTCGGCGAGCGCCAAGTAGTGCTTTTCGAAAGCGTGGTCGATGATCATCTGGTCAAAAGCGGGCTGCGTCTGCTTGTCGAGCGAGAACAACACCACGCCGGTGGTGTCGCGGTCCAGGCGGTTGAGCGGCTGCATGTCGGTCGCGGCAAAGCCGTCGCCCATCGCCAGCAGCAGGTCGCTGGCGTAGTCGGTGAGCGTGCGCTCGCCGGTGCCATCGCCGTGGACGATCATGCCGGCAGGCTTGTCGATGGCCATGAGCCAGGCGTCGCAGTAGAGGACTTGAGGTTCTTCGTTCACGTGTAAGCCTTTCGGTTAGCTAATTCCCACAAACATGCAGCCCGAGGTCGCCCCGCGCAGGCGGGCGGCCGGCTTACGGCCGGCCTGCGCGGCCTCGACGGCACGACGGACGCGGGCGACGGCACGGTCCACCTCATCCGTCTCGAGCAGCGTTCCGTCCACCATGAGACGACGCACGCCGGCATCGAGCAGCTGAGGAACCTGCGGCGTGAGGTCGATGGGGTAGGCATCGTACAGGCGAGAGCGGCCGTGGATGTCGGTGCGGACGGGCATGACCTTGCCGTCGATATTCTTGAGCGAGAGCTTGCGGGCACGCAGGCGGCAGTTGGCACAATCGTGGATGCAGCCGTTGGCAACCTGCAGAATGCAATGCTCGCTTGTCATGACGCGCGGGCGGCCAAAGACGGTGATGCCCAGAGCCGCGGGCGCGGCGGCTCCGAGAGAGACAATCTCGTCGAGCGTGATCTCGGGCGAGAGCCAAAACGCACCGGCTCCGCGCTCGGCAAGCGCCTCCATGCAGGGTGTGTTGTGAACCGGCAGACAAGAGCGAATCTCGGCCGTGGCGCCGGCATGCGCGGCTACGGCGAGCTCGGAGATATTGCCGACGGCGACGGTGGCTCCGGCATTGATCCAGGGATCGACGCGCTCGTGGTCAACGGCGCGGCAGACCTCGTCGAGTACGGGCACGATACCCTGTTCAAATGCATCGGCAGGGGAGGCGCCGACAGCCTCGAGCGCATCGGTGGTCATATAGATGCGCGTGGCGCCCTCGGCGCGAGCTGCCTCGGCGGCTTCGAGCGTGGTGACGGCGGCGCAGATCTGCGGCTCGTCGCGGTAATGCTCGGGCATGGCGCGCGTACATTTGTCGAGTACCGGCAACTCGAGTGTTTTCGCATGCTCCTCGTACGGCGCAAGAATGGCCTCCTCCAATGCCTTACAGGCAGCGGCGCGCACCTTGTGTACGGCGGAGAAGCCCATACCACAGCCGGTGTCGAGCGAAACATCAAAGCTCGCTGCCTCAAAGGGCGAGGAGCCCATGCGGCCCACATGCTCAACCAGGTCTGCCGCCTCGACGGCGCGGGTCTTGGCGGCCTCGACGGTGAAGCCCGTGGCGGCGGCGGTGAGCGCGGGGTTGTCACAGCAGGTGAGTGTGACAGCAAACGGTTCGCCCAGGCGCGCCACGACGGACACATCAACAGCTCGGCGGCGCAGCACATCGCGCTTGAGCGCGGCGCCGGCGGCGTCGATGGCACGCTGACTGCGAATCACGCGGACGCGGCAGCCCTCGGGCATGCTGCGGGGCACGCGACATTCGATGATGTCGCCCGCGGCGGCATCATCGGCGGCAATGGTGGTCAGGAACTGGTCGAACTCATCGTCGTGGCGAAGCTCCAGCAGGTCGCCCTTGCCCACGGGCTCAAACAACTCAATGCGGGCGATGGCGGCGCGGCGACGGCGGTCGTCGGGCTTGAGGCCGCGCACATCGCGGTTGGCCGGGCGGCTGCCCAGCACCGTGCCCACAATCTGGCCGCGGTTGTTGGAACGCTCGTAGCTCATCATCTCGTCGCCCGAGGTGCCATCCTGATAGGCATGCGTAAAGTCGCGGTTGAAGCAGCGTTTGAGCTGGCGCTGGCGGGCGGCTTCCTCGTCCTTGGCAACGGTGGCTCCGGCCAGCATGTCGTCGATCTGATGACGATACACATCGACGATGGAGTACACGTAATCGGGCGCCTTCATGCGGCCCTCGAGCTTGAGCGATGCGGCACCGGCGTCATACAGACGGCGAACGAGCTGTGAAGTGTTGGTGTCGCGCGGGCATAGCGCACGCTCGCGGCCGGCGGGGGAGAGCGCACGGCCGTTCTCGTCGATCAGCTCGTAGGGCAGGCGGCAGGGCTGGGCGCACATGCCACGGTTGGCCGAGCGGCCCGCCATGGCAAAGCTCGACAGCAGGCACAGGCCCGAGTAACAAAAACAGATGGCGCCGTGGCTAAAGACCTCCAGGTCAACGTCGGGCGCGGCATTGTGAATGGCGGCGATCTCGTCGATGGAAAGCTCGCGCGAGAGGGTCACGCGGTCAGCGCCCTGCTCGCGGCACCAGATAGCCCCACGGTCATCATGGATGTTCGCCTGGGTTGAGATGTGCGTCTCGATGCCGGGCATCGTGCGCTTGACCTCAAAGAACAGGCCCCAGTCTTGGATGATGAAGGCGTCGGCGCCCAGCTTGGAGCAGCGATGGATGAGTTGCAACGCATCGCCCATCTCGGACTGCTTGATGACGATGTTGACCGTGACGTAGACGCGCGACCCCGCTAGATGTGCGGCGCGGCAGGCTTGCTCAAAGGCCTCGTCGGTAAAGTTGGTGGCCTTGCGGCGGGCGTTGAAGCTGCCCATGCCGCAGTAGATGGCGTCTGCCCCGGCGGCGAGTGCGGCGGCAAAGGGCTCGGGCCCTCCGGCGGGCGCCAAAAGCTCGGGTCTGCGGTTGGTGGTTCGACTGGCGGTTGCGGTCATATCCTGCCTTTCAAAATGCTCAGATACTCAAAAGTATAGTGGTGCTGTTGCGGCGGACGAGCCCTGTGGTCCAAGCAGGATAAAGTCTTCAGCAGCCCTTGCAGCAAAAACGATCCGTTTCCCTCCGTCCCCTATGGATCACCTGATCGGCTGGGGACGGAGGGAAACGGATCGTTTTGAGTTTCACCGTCCGGTCGTGCCGTTCAGCGGCCGACAGGTGCCGTTGGGCGATAAAATATTCTCGCAACGTGATAATAATCTTGCATCGCGCGGAAACCTTGAGTACTATCCCAATCAAGCGCGGCGTTCAGACCGAATTGTGCCTCCCGGTGCGAACGCCGCGCTCACGCTCTCTATCTGATCGTAAGGAGAAAAACATGAGCAAGACCGTCGTGTCTTCCGATAACGCACCCGCAGCCATCGGCCCGTATTCCCCCGGTATCCAGACCGGCAACATGGTGTTCCTGTCCGGCCAGCTGGGCATCGACCCCGCAACCGGCAAGCTGCCCGAGGGCGTCGAGGCCCAGGCCAAGCAGTCCCTTGCTAACGTCGAGGCTCTGCTGACCGCTGCCGGCGCCACCTTTGCCGATGTCGTCAAGACCACGGTCTACCTGGCCGACATCGCCGACTTCGCTGCCGTGAACGAGATCTACGCCTCCAAGTTCGAGGCTCCGTTCCCCGCGCGCAGCGCCTTCCAGGTTGCCGCCCTTCCGGCCGGCGGTCTGGTCGAGATCGAGGTCGTCGCCGCTCTCTAAGGCGTTGGCGAAAACAAATCATGACATGCAAAAAGACCCTGCAGTGCGAGCTGCAGGGTCTTTTGTCAAGCGACAGATTGCTTGTGGAGCCACCAAGGGCAGTCTTTTTGTTTGTTAGCCTTCCTTGCGGACCTTTTGCAGGTAGCGGTAGACGCTGGGCTCCGAGATGTCCAGCGCGGTGGCGGCGCAGGCCACGGCGCCCTTGAGCATGAACACCCCGTTGCCGTTGAGGTGGCGAATGACGTCGACGCGGTCGCTCTGGCCAAGTGACGCTACATCCAGCCCGCGCGCACTCAGCAACTCGGCAATGCTGCGGTCGATGAGCTCCTGTGTTGACTCCGAAAGGCTTTCGACCTCGATAGGGGCGGGCTCCGTGCGCGTCGGCGCCGCGTCGAAGCATGCCATGAGCTGCTGCGCCATGGCGTTGATGGAGCGCACGGTCGAGAGGTCGGTGTTGACGCAGAGCATACCGACGATCTCGTCATTCTCGCGGATAAAGTACGTCGCGGACTCCAACGTCTTGCCACCGGCGCCGCGGCCCTCGTAGCCCGTAATAAACGGCAGGTCGCGATACTTGGGGTCGTGCATGATCTTGAGCGCCAGATCGGTGGCGGGACCGCCGACCTTACGGCCGCTCACGATGCCGTTGCGAATATCGACGATGGCGTGGTCGGGATCCGAGAAATCATGCAGCACGATCTCGCTGTTCTTACCGAGTATCTGCTCCAGGAAATCGACCATCGGCAAAAAGCGACGTACGGTCTCGTTCACGGGCAACTCCTTTGGGTGAAATCGGAAATGTTCATAACAATTTTTTCTCATGGTAACACGCTGCTCTTCATCTCGTATATCCGCAGGTACATTGCGTAATACAGACGAACGGTAGGAATTTGGCGGTAAACGGTTGACCAAAAGAAAAGTTAGATGTTATTTTGACCAGACACTTTCCTGACCTGCGGAAATGCATTATCTCAGCTGAAGAATAGTCTGATAACAAAAAATTATTATTGAGAATGAGAATCATCTTTAATACGATATGCAACGAAGGCACAACCTCAACCCCGCACTGCGTCACAATAGAGCGTTAGATGCGAAAACAACTATTTCGAGGATTGGTGGTCAAATGACCCAGGAGACGGTTAAGAACGGCACTGAAGCCCTGTTCACTCGTGAAGGCATGCCTCCCGTTAAGGAAATGATCCCGTGTGCCCTTCAGCACGTACTGGCTTCGTTTGCCGGTATCATCACCCCGGCTGTCATCATGGCCGGCGTCTACGGCTTTAATAGCCAGCAGAGCACCGACATCATCCAGGTCGCGCTCATTCTTTCGGCAATCGATACGGCCCTTCAGGCCTTCGCTCCCTTCCGTCGCATCGGCGGCGGTCTGCCCATCGTCATGGGCGTTTCGTTCGCGTTCCTGCCGGCCCTGCAGGCCATGGGTGCCTCGGGCTTTAGCTTTGGTGCGCTGCTGGGCGGCGAGATCGTCGGCGGTGCCGTCGCGGTCCTTTTTGGTCTGGCTTACAGCAAGATTAAGTGGCTGTTCCCGCCCGTCGTGACCGGTACGGTCATCTTCTCCATCGGCGTTTCTCTCTATCCCACGGCCGTCAAGTACATGGCCGGCGGTATGGGTACGCCGTTGTGGGGCACCCCGCAGGCCTGGTGCGTCGCTCTTATCACCTTCGCCGTGGTCTTTGCGCTCGCCAACTTTGGCAAAGGCACGCTCAAGCTGGGATCCGTGTTCTTTGGCATGATCGTTGGCATGATCGTTTCGATCCCCTTTGGCATGATCGACTTCTCCAGCGTCGCCACCGCTCAGGTCTTCGCCCTTCCCAAGCTCATGCCCTACGCGCTCGAGTTTGATCCCGAGGTCTGCATTACCCTCGCCGTTGTGTTCCCCATGGTTGCCATCCAGGTTATCGGTGACGTCTCCGCCGCCTGCCTGGGCTCCATCGACCGTATGCCCACCGAGCGCGAGCTCTCCGGCGCTATCGTGTCCCAGGGCCTTACCTCTATGGTCGGCGGCCTGCTGGGCGGTCTTCCCACCAGCGCCCTTGGCCAGAACGTGGGCATCATCTGCTCCAACAAGGTCGTCAACAAGTGGGTCTTTGTGATCATCGCGGCCGTCTTTGCCATCGCCGGTCTGTTCCCGCAGCTCTCTGCCGTCCTTTCCGCTATCCCGCAGCCCGTCATCGGCGGCGCGACCGTCGGCGTCTTTGGCACCATCACCATGAACGGCGTGCGCATGTTCACCCGCGAGGGCCTCACGCAGCGCACCACCACCATCGTCGGCACCTCCGTCGTCTTTGGCCTGGGTATCTGGATGGCCAGCGGTTGCCTTGCCGGCGAGGGTATGCCCACCTGGGTGTCCACCGTCATCGGCTCCAACGCCGTGACCCCCACCGCCATCATGGCCATTGTCCTTAACCTGATCCTTCCGCAGACGCCGGTCGTGGCTCAGCACATCGATGCCGCCAAGGATGCCGCCGTGGATCTGGTCTTGCCCGAGAGCAAGAAGTAACCAATTCGGTGCTATTCGTCGGCGGACGCATCGCCTCGTCCGCCGACGTCATGCGGCGCCAAGCCGCACTTCAAAGGGTTTGTCCCTTTGGTGAAGCGTTGACGGGAGAGGGCCCGTTTCCGGTGTAGGCCGGCGCTTCGCACTCCGCCATGTCAGAGGTGTCAAACCCCGCCTCTGATGTTGAAGGGAGCATCCATGCTTCTGGTCGCTAACGGTTCCGTTTTTACCCGCAATTCTCAGACCCCGTTCATTCCAAACGGTGCGGTCGCCATTGACGGAGATACGATCGTCGAAGTGGGCCCCGAGTGCGAGCTCAAGTTCAAGTACCCGGATGCCGAGTACGTTGACGCCCGGGGCAACCTCATCATGCCCGGACTCATCAACTGCCACACCCACATCTACTCGGGCCTGGCCCGCGGCCTTGCCATTAAGGACTGCAACCCCACCAACTTCCTGGAGAATCTTGAGCAGCAGTGGTGGAAGATCGACGACAACCTGACGCTCGACGGCACCAAGGCCAGCGCCTATGCCACGATTCTGGATTCCATCCGCGATGGCGTTACCACGATCTTCGATCACCATGCGAGCTTCTGCGAGATCCCGGGAAGCCTCTTTACCATTAAGGATGCAGCTCAGGAGCTGGGCATGCGTTCGTGCCTGTGCTACGAGGTCTCCGATCGCCGCGGCCAGGAAAAATGCGACCAGGCCATTGCCGAGAACGCCGAGTTTGCCCAGTGGGCCGCCAAGGAGCGTCGCGATAACGACAACCACATGATTGCAGCCATGTTTGGCGGTCACGCCACCTTTACGCTGTCGGACGAGACCATGGACAAGATGGCTGAGGCCAACAACGGCCTGACCGGCTTCCATATCCACGTGTGCGAGGGCATGAATGACGTGTGGGACTCCCGCCTCAACCGCGGTGGCATCAGCCCCGTCGAGCGCCTGCTGCAGCACAACCTGCTGGGTCCCGACACCATGCTCGGCCACTGCATCCACGTGACGCCTGCCGAGATGGATATCGTCAAGGAGTCCGGTACCTGGCTCGTCAACAACCCCGAATCCAATATGGGCAACGCCGTGGGCTGCGCCCCCGTGCTCGAGTTCTTCCGCCGCGGCATCCCCGTGTGCATGGGCACCGACGCCTACACCCACGATATGCTCGAGAGCCTTAAGGTCTTCCTGATCATTCAGCGCCACAACGCCGCCATGCCCAACGTGGGCTGGTGCGAGGCCATGACCATGCTGTTCGAGAACAACGCCAAGATGGCCAGCAAGTATTTCGATCGCAAGCTCGGTGTGCTCGAGGCCGGCGCTGCCGCCGACGTCATCGTCATGGACTACAAGCCCTTTACGCCGCTGAGCGAGGAGAACATCGACGGCCACATGCTCTTTGGCATGATGGGCAAAAACTGCCGCACCACCATCATCAACGGCAAGGTTCTGTACAAGGATCGCGAGTTCGTTGGTATCGATGAGGAAAAGATCAACGCGTGGACCATGGTTGAGTCCAAGAAGCTCTGGAGCACGCTCAACGATCGCGACTACTAATTAACAAGTAGATTCACGCGCGTCGGATGTTTCGCCGCATTCGACGCGCGTATAGGCGACCTCCGCGGGGTCGCCGGCGCTTGTGCTAGCGCTACACCGTATTTGCGCCCGCCGCGCGGTCTCGCCGGGCGTTACAGAGAGGAGCTCACTATGAGCGACATCATGAGGCCGATCCCGTTTTCGCAGCTGATGAACTGGATCATCGAGGAGCATAAGACCCAGGACGCCATCTTTGGCGTGCGCAAGATGGTCACGACCAACCAGGAGGGCGCGCTCCCCATTTTTGACGAGCGCATCGAGACTCCGTTTGGCCCGGCTGCCGGCCCCAACACGCAGCTGGCCCAGAACATCGTGGCATCCTACGTGGCCGGTTCTCGTTTCTTTGAGCTCAAGACCGTTCAGGTTATGGACGGCGAGGAGCTCTCCAAGTGTGTGAACAAGCCCTGCATTGTGGCGCAGGACGAGTGCTACAACTGCGAGTGGTCGACCGAGCTCGAGGTTCCGCAGGCCTTTGCCGAGTACGTGAAGGCATGGTTCGCCTGCCACCTGATCGCTCGCGAGTACGGCCTGGGAAACCCGGACGGCTTTGTCTTTAACATGTCCGTGGGCTATGACCTGGAGGGTATCAAGAGCCCCAAGGTCGACGCCTATATCGAGGGCATGAAGGACGCCAGCGGCTCCGAGGTTTGGAACGAGTGCCGCACGTGGGCGCTCGCTAACCTGGACAAGTTTGAGCATGTCGACGCCGCGTTTGTCGAGTCCATCCCGGCGCGCGTCTCCAACTCCATCACCGAGTCCACGCTGCATGGCTGCCCGCCTGCCGAGATCGAGCGCATCGCGACCTATCTGATCACCGAGAAGGGTCTCAATACCTACATCAAGTGCAACCCCACGCTGCTGGGCTATGAGTTTGCCCGCCAGCGCCTCAACGAGCTGGGCTTTGACTACATCGTCTTCGACGATACGCACTTCCGCGAGGACCTGCAGTGGGCCGACGCCGTGCCCATGTTCGAGCGCCTGATTGCCCTGTGCGCCGAGCGCGGCCTGGAGTTTGGCGTCAAGCTGACCAACACGTTCCCCGTCGACGTGACCAGGAACGAGCTGCCTTCCACCGAGATGTACATGTCCGGCCGTTCGCTGTTCTCGCTGACCATCGAGGCCGCCCGTCGCATTACCGAGCAGTTCGATGGCAAGCTGCGCATCAGCTACTCCGGTGGTGCCACGGTCTACAACATCCGCGCCCTGTATGACGCCGGCATTTGGCCCGTCACCCTGGCGACCGACGTGCTCAAGCCCGGTGGCTACGAGCGCTTTAGCCAGATGGCCGGCGAATTTACCGATCTGGACGGCAAGCCGTTCGCGGGCGTCTCGCTCGAGGCCGTGACTGCGATCCAGACCGACTCGCTCACCAACCCGCTCTACAAGAAGCCGCTGCGCCCGCTGCCCGACCGCAAGGTCGCCGGCAAGAGCCCGCTTTCCGACTGCTTTACCACGCCTTGCCGTACGAGCTGCCCCATCCAGCAGGATATCCCTGCCTATCTGGCGGCTGTTGACGAGGGTCGCTACGAGGACGCACTCAACATCATCATCGAGCGCAACGCCCTGCCGTTCATTACCGGCGCCATCTGTCCGCATCCCTGCGGCCGTGCCTGCGAGCGTGCATTCTACGAGCCCGAGGGCGCCCAGATCCGCGCCAGCAAGCTCAAGGCCGCCCGCGAGGCCATGACCGCCGTGCTGCCCAAGCTGCGCGCCCAGGCCATCGCCAACGACGGTGAGCGCAACGTTGCCGTTATCGGCGGCGGTCCGGCCGGCCTGGCGACGGCGTTCTTCCTGACGCGCGCCGGCGTGCCCGTCACCATCTTTGAGGCCCGCGATTCGCTTGGCGGCGTGGTCCGTCACGTGATCCCCGAGTTCCGTATCGCCAGCGACGATATCTCGCACGACGCCGAGCTTTGCCTGGCCTTTGGCGCCAAGGTGCAGCTCAACGCCCACGTGGAGTCCATTG
This sequence comes from uncultured Collinsella sp., assembly GCA_900554595.1. GTDB lineage: Bacteria > Actinomycetota > Coriobacteriia > Coriobacteriales > Coriobacteriaceae > Collinsella. Next base: position 10,613 of record USHZ01000010.1, read on the forward strand.
ACGAGCTCAAGGCCCAGGGCTTTACCGACGTGGTCGTGGCCACCGGCGCCTGGATGCCCGGCTCTGCGGGCTTGGGCGAGGGCGCCGAGCTCGATGTGCTGGAGTTCCTCGAGGCCGCCAAGAAGGGCGAGAAACTCGAGCTAGGCGAGGACGTCGTGGTTATTGGCGCCGGCAACACCGCCATGGACGCGGCCCGCGTGGCCAAGCGCCTGGCTGGCGTGAAGAACGTGCGCCTGGTGTATCGCCGCACCAAGAAGCAGATGCCCGCCGACGAGGAAGAGCTCGATCTTGCTCTTGCCGACGGCGTTGAGTTCTGCGAGCTGCTGGCGCCCAAGGCACTCAATGGCGCCGTGCTGACCTGCGACGTTATGGAGCTTGGCGAGCCGGATGCAAGCGGCCGTCGCAGCCCCGTCGCCACAGGCGAGACCGTCGAGCTGCCTGCCACCACGGTGATCTGCGCCGTGGGCGAGGGCATCGATGCCAGCCTGTACGATGCCGCGGGCGTCGAGCACGACCGTCGCGGCCGCCTTGCCGCCACCTCCACCGGCGTCGAGGGTGTCTGGGCTGCGGGTGACTGCCGTCGCGGTCCGGCCACCGTCGTCGAGGCTATCGCCGACGCCGCCGAGGTCGCCCGTGCCATTGCCGGCGTGGACTTTAACAAGTACGCCGACGGCAACGAGCAGGCCGGTCGCGAGGACACCTGCTACGAGCGCAAGGGTACGCTCTGCCGCGACAAGCGCAACTGCACCAAGACCCGCTGCCTGGGCTGCGGCTCGGTGTGTGAGGTCTGCTGCGACGTGTGCCCCAACCGCGCTAACGTGGCAATTAAGGTGCCGGGCCTGGCCAAGCATCAGGTCGTTCATGTCGATGGCATGTGCAACGAGTGCGGCAACTGCGCCGTGTTCTGTCCCTACCAGGAGGGTCGTCCCTACAAGGACAAGCTCACCCTGTTCTGGAACGAACAGGACATGGAGAACTCCGAGAACGAGGGCTTCCTGGCCGTGGACGAGGATCACTTTAAGGTCCGCGTCGCCGGCACGGTCCGCACCGTCTCGGTCGATGCCGTCAACACCGGTCTTCCCGAGGCCGTCCGCCTGACCATCAAGGCCGTGCGCGACAACTATCCGTATCTCCTTAAGAAATAGGCGAGTCTCTTATGGCCAAATCCATTCAACATAACGTGGCCTACGTTGCCTGCGGAAGCGGCTGTGCTTCCGCAGGCGGCGACGCCCGCTGCAGCGAAGGCTGCATTGGCTGTGGCGCCTGCGTCACGGCCTGCCCCCACGGCGCCATTGCGCTGGTCGATGGCGTCGCCCGCGTGGATCGCTCAAAGTGCACGGGCTGTGGCCTGTGCGGCATGGCGTGCCCGCAGCGCGTGATCGCCTTCGTTCCCGGCTACCAGAACATTCTGGTGCGCTGCAACAACACCGATAAGGGCGCCATTGCGCGCAAGATCTGCGACACGAGCTGCATCGGTTGCGGCATGTGCGCCAAAAAGTGCCCCGCCGGCGCTATCCGCATTGAGGACAACTGCGCCCATATCGACGGCGCGGACTGCCTGTCGTGCGGCATGTGCGCCGTCGTCTGCCCGCATGGCGCCATCCACGACCGTACCGGCATCGCCGCCGGCGTGTAGAAGGGAATCACCATGGCACAGGAATTCACTTTTACCGTTAACGGCATCGAGCACACGACGACCCAAAACAAGCCGCTGCTGCGCTACCTGCGCGACGACCTGCACATCCATTCCGCCAAGGACGGCTGCTCCGAGGGCGCGTGCGGTACCTGCACCATCCACGTGGACGGTGCGGCCGTCAAGGCCTGTGTGCTGACCACCGCTCTTGCCGCCGGTCGCAACATCGTGACCGTCGAGGGCCTGCCCGAGGACGTGCGCGAGGCCTTTGTGTACGCCTTTGGCGCCGTGGGCGCCGTGCAGTGCGGTTTTTGCATCCCCGGCATGGTCATGGCGGGTGCAGCGCTCATCGCCGAGGATCCCGAGCCCAGCGAGGAGCAGATCAAGTACGCCATCCGCGGCAACGTCTGCCGTTGCACCGGCTACAAGAAGATCATCGAGGGCATTTCGCTGGCAGCTGCGGTGCTCCGCGGCGAAAAGCAGATCGACGAGGATCTGGAGCGCGGCGACGACTACGGCGTGGGCAAGCGCGCCTTCCGCATCGACGTGCGCAAGAAGGTGCTCGGCGAGGGCAAGTATCCCGACGACATCGACGAGCTCGACCAGCCGGGTCTGACCTACGCCAGCGCCGTGCGCTCCAAGTATCCGCGCGCCCGCGTGCTCTCCATCGATACCTCCAAGGCCGAGGCCCTGCCCGGTGTGGTGGGCATCCTGCGCGCCGAGGACGTGCCGGTCAACCAGGTCGGCCACCTTATCCAGGACTGGGACGTCATGATCGCCCAGGGCGATATCACCCGCTGCGTGGGTGACGCCATCGTGCTGGTAGTCGCCGAGGACGAGGCGACGCTCGAGAAGGCCAAGAAGCTCGTAAAAATCGATTACGAGCCGCTGGAGCCCGTGCGCAACATTGCCGAGGCTAGGGCTGCCGGCGCCCCGCGTCTGCATGACAGCTTCTTTGCCTTTGGCAACACGGTGGAGCTCAAGGACAACGTGTGCCAGAGCCGCCATGTGACGCGCGGCGACGCCGCCAAGGCGCTGGCAGAGAGCGCGTTCACCGTGACACAGCGCTTTACCACGCCCTTTACTGAGCATGCCTTCTTGGAGCCCGAGTGCGCCGTTGCCTTCCCGTACAAGAACGGCGTCAAGGTGCAGTCGACCGACCAGGGTGCCTATGACACGCGCAAAGAGTGTGCCCACATGTTTGGCTGGGACAACGAGCCCGAGCGCGTGGTCGTCGAGACCATGCTCGTGGGAGGCGGCTTTGGCGGCAAGGAGGACGTGTCCATCCAGCACCTGGCCGCGCTCGCCGCATATAAGTTCCAGCGTCCTGTGAAGTGCAAGCTCACGCGTGCCGAGTCGCTCGCTTTCCATCCCAAGCGTCACGCCATGGACGGCACCTTTACGCTGGGCTGCGACGCCGAGGGCAACTTTACCGGCCTGGACTGCGAGATCAACTTTGACACCGGCGCCTACGCGTCGCTGTGTGGCCCGGTGCTCGAGCGCGCCTGCACGCATGCCGTCGGCCCCTACAAGTACCAGAACACCGACATTCGCGGCTTTGGCTACTACACCAACAACCCGCCCGCCGGTGCGTACCGCGGCTTTGGCGTTTGCCAGTCCGAGTTTGCGCTCGAGAGCCTGATTGACTTGCTGGCAGAGAAGGTCGGCCTGGATCCGTGGGAGATCCGCTACCGTAACGCCATCGAGCCGGGCGAGGTTTTGCCCAACGGCCAGATCGCCGATTGCTCCACGGCGCTTAAGGAGACGCTGCTCGAGGTTAAGGATGCCTACTATGCGCATCCCGGACACGCCGGTATCGCCTGCGCCATGAAGAACGCCGGCGTGGGCGTGGGCCTGCCCGATGCCGGCCGCTGCAAGATTCGCATCGAGGACGGCGTGGCTGTGGTCTATGCCGCCACGTCCGACATCGGCCAGGGCTGCAACACCGTCTTTTTGCAGGACGTTGCCGAGGCCTGCGGTCTGCCGCTGAGCTGCATCGCCAACGGCGAGTGCTCCACCGAGAACGCTCCCGACTCCGGCACCACGTCTGGCTCGCGTCAGACGGTCGTGACCGGCGAGGCCGTGCGCGGTGCCGCCTTCTTGCTGCGCGATGCTATGGTTGGCATCGAGGCCGGCAAGCCTGCGCCTACCGCCCCGGTGAGCGCCCATGGCGACGGCGTCAAGATCGAGTACGACGACGGTCGCGCCTATCAGCTGCGCACGCAGGAGCTCGTCGCTGGTCAGGGTATGCATCCTCAGGACCCCGCGGCCGCCATCAAGGCGCTCGAGGGATGCGAGTTTGGCTACGTGTACCTGGAGCCGACCGACAAGCTGGGCGCCGACGTCCCCAACCCCAAGAGCCACATCTGCTACGGCTTTGCCACGCATGTGGTCATTCTGGACGATGACGGCCGCGTGAGCGAGGTCTATGCCGCGCACGATTCCGGCAAGGTGGTCAATCCCATCTCCATCCAGGGTCAGATCGAAGGCGGCGTGCTCATGGGTATGGGCTATGCGCTTACCGAGGATTGGCCGCTCAAGGACTGCGTGCCCCAGGCGAGGTACGGCACGCTCGGGCTGTTCCGCGCGCCCGAGATTCCGGATATCCACGCCATCTACGTGGAGAAGGACGAGCTGCTGCCCGTGGCATACGGCGGCAAGGGCATCGGCGAGATCGCAACGATCCCCACGGCGCCCGCCGTACAGAACGCCTATCGCGCGTTTGACGGCAAGCTGCATCCAGATCTGCCCATGGTGGATACGCCGTACAGCCGCGCCCGTCACCGCGGGTAGGGTAGGGCGCAGACGGCATTGCTGATGGGCTGTTCGCGCACAACACCAACTGTATATGCTGCACCTTTGGCCCCAGCTCCATCGCGAGCCGGGGCCTTTTGTTTGGAGCGGAGGCAGCATCCCGGAATTCGGGCAATCCGGTGGTCAGGGGTTGAGCGAGCGTCGCGCTAAGGATGCCAAGCGTAAAACCTTCAATGAAAATGGCGTAAAAACTACATTGAAAGTAGCGTAAAAACAGCATTGAGAATGGCGTAATTTCGCATATCGCATGATCGCCCGAGCTTGCACACGGCCTTTTGCGAGCTCTTGCCATGAACGAGAGCCAGGCTGTCACGTACAAGACGCTTATAAAGGACGCCTCGTACGGTGAGGCGGGCCCCGACGAGAGGACCATCGCTGCGTGCCTGGATCTCTTCAACAGGCTCAAGCTGACCGAGGACCTGTGCGGATGGGAGCCGCCCATGCGCTCGAAGGCCCGCGTTCGCGTGCGCCCCAAGCGCTACTTCTGCGACCCGTCACTTGCGGCGGCGTTGCTGGGGGCTACCCCTGAGCGGCTGCTTGGCGATATGCAAACGCTGGGGATGCTCTTTGAGAACCTCGTTCTGTGCGACGTGCGCGTGTTCCTTTCCACCTACGGCGGTGTCGACAACAGTGTCCATTATTTCCGAGATGAGAAGGGCCTTGAGGTCGATCTCATCGTTGAGCACGACGGGCGCTGGGGAGCCATCGAGGTCAAGCTGAGTGATGCGAAAGCAGACGATGGAGCGAGAAATCTCAAGGCGCTGGAGAGGAAGGTACTCTCCAATCCTGCCGCCCAGAATGCCGCGTCGGCGTTTTTGGCGGTCGTGGTTGGAAAGGGGAGCATTGCCTACACACGCGACGACGGCGTGGCGGTAATCCCCATGGCGGCACTTGGGGCGTAGCGGTTTTGCGGGCGTGCCGTGCTTCCTTTACCGAAAATCCATTTGGTAAACCTGGCAGCCGTGGGTAGAATAAGGTCGACGGCAGCCCAAGGGTGATAGCTGGGCAGCGCCGTTACTTCGATTAAGGGGTCAATGCCTTAGTGGTGTCGACCCCTCTTTTTCTGCTTCGTACGCTGCTTGAGTGCCTCGGTAAGCCCGATAAGCGCCGTGAGGAGCGAGACCAAAGCGGTCAGGAGCTTCACGAAATCAGTCAGATCGGTCATGGGCATCACCTCCCGTCGCATGGAGGGCGCTGCCCGGCACATGGAACTGCCGTCAACAATAACCAGTCTATCAAACTGCAGTCATAAATACGAATATATGTTCGCTAATAACAGCGACGTGGCCATCTCAAAGCGCGGCTTTACGCAAGGGTGCCGGGTGGCCGCGCTGGGCGATTTCATGTCCGCGCGGGCGCCTATCCTTACGGCAATATAGCCGCCTATGTAGCTATGTAGCAGGCGGCAGGCAACGGAGAGAGGCCATAACCGTGTCAGCTGAAAAGACGCCGTGTATCTCGGCTATCGATACGACGAACTTTGCGCGCCAGATTGTGCTGGACTTTGAGTTTGCGCCGGTGCCAAAGCAGCGCCAGCGCCGTGGACTGCGCCATGAGATTATCGAGGTCGGCGCCGTCAAGCTCGATTATCGCGGCAACGTTATGGGCGAGTTCTCGCAGTTTGTGCAGACGGAATTTACCGAAGGCGTTGCGTTTCCCGTCCGCGAGCTTACGGGGATATCGGCTGTGGACACCGCGATGGCCGATCCGCTCTACGTGGTGATCAAAAGGCTCAGCGATTGGATCGGTCGCTACTCCGCCCAAGTGGTCTGTTGGAGCGGGACGGACCGTCGACAGCTTTTGACCGAGTGCCAGGCAAAGCGCATCGACCTTTCCACATTTCCTACGGACTGGGTCGACCTGCAGGCGTTTTACACCTCGATCATGGATGTAGGCAGCCACGGGTGTGTCTCTTTGAGTGACGCGGCAACGTGGTTTGGCATCGAGTTCGACGAGTCGACGGGCCACGCCCACAGCGCCCTGGCCGATGCGCGCGTAACCGCCAAGTTGCTCAAGCAGGTGATGGACGGGAACTACCGCGTGAGTCCGCGCGCCCAGGAAGTCCGCCAACGGTGGGGGATGGGCGAGCGAGCCCAGACGTGCCTTTCCAGCAAGTGCCCCGAGCTGAGCGACCTGCTGCTGAAGCTGAAGGCGGAGGGGAGGTAGGCCTTTTGAGAACGCCATTCGGTTTGGCATGGCGGGGCTGCAAGCGCGACTCCGCCCTGCTGTTTGAATCGAAGCGTCAACCAGTATGATGAGCTGTCTGGTCTGTCTCCTACACCCCCGTGATCCCACGTGCAGCGCTCAGCAGCTCGTACTCCCTCTGGCTCCACTGGTGCAGCTCGGCAGCCTCGACGGCATCGCAGCATAGATCCAGGAACACCTCGGCGCCCTCGCAGAAGCATTTGCGGGCAAAGGCTCCCGAGCCGCTTGCGATGCACTCACCGTCGGCAAACAGCTTCCAACTCGACGGCTCGCGCGAGTCGTCTCCAAGCAGCTTGATCTTCAACACATGTGGATTGCCAGCAGCACAGAGCTCTTCCTCGAGCTTCTGAACCGTAAAGCGCATCTGGTGGGAGAGGCTGCTCTTGACAATGGCCGAGGCGTAGCCATTTGGCTTATCCAGAAGATGCATGTGATTCGGTTTGACGGCCAGATTGTGGAAATTGCGCTCGCTGCGCACGGAGAAATTGTCCATACGGACTCCTTTCATCGATGTTGGCAGGGCCACCGTGCCTCTTGGCCGGTTGGCGTCGGGATCGTGGAGCCAACTCTCTACCCCGACTCTGGATAAAACGCGCCCGCTCCTTGCGGACAAGAGGAAGTCTATCAGCGCGCGCGGACACAAATCAAGCGCCGCCTGCGAAATGATGTACAGACGGCGCTTGATTGCGCGGCAATTATTCGGCAAACATCCGGAAAAGTGTCGAAATCAGCCGTAAAATAGTACGAAAAAGTGTCAAATTCGAGCCGCCCAAATTACGGAAAAGTGTCGAAATAAGCACCTAGCAACCACGGAAAAGTGTATCCTAGTGCTAAAACAGCACGTAATAAGGGGTACGCTTATGCTACAGAGAAAAGCGAAAGCACAGTTTGAATCTTGGCTTGCCTCGTCGCCTAACAAGGCTCTTTTGGTCAAGGGCGCCCGACAGGTAGGAAAGTCATATTTGGTCAACGTCTTTGCAAGCGAATCGTTCGAAAATGTCGTGACGTTCGACCTTATCGCCGACGCGTCCGTGCGCGATTCGTTTTTGGCGGCAAAAAGCGCGGATGACCTGCTTATGCGCATGTCTATTGCTGCAACGCAGCCGATGGTTGCGAACAAGACCGTTGTGGTTATCGACGAGGTGCAGCGATGCCCCAACGTAGTGACGTTTATCAAATACCTGGTCCAGCGCGGCGACTTTCGATACATCCTTACCGGATCGCTCCTTGGCGTTGAGCTCGAGGGCATCGATTCCCTGCCGGTGGGGTATGTCGAGCAGGTCCAGATGTACCCACTCGACTTTGAGGAGTTCTGCTGGGCAAGCGGCGTTGCTGCCGGAGCGTTTGACATGCTCAGGGGTTGTCTAAAGGACGAAAAGGAGCTCCCCGGCTATCTGTATGACCGCTTGCTCAATCTGTTCCATCAGTATGTGGTGGTGGGGGGCATGCCCGACGCGGTCAATTCCTTCTTGGCGACGCGCAATGTCGACGAGGTTCGAAACATCCATCGCGATCTTCACGCCCTGTATCGCGATGACATCGCAAAGTACGCTCCGTCTGAGCTACGCTTGGTTATACGTGATATCTATGATCTGATTCCCAGCGAGGCCGGCTCCAAAAACAAGCGATTCAAACTGTCATCGATTAACGGTGTCAAACGTTTTTCGCAGGTGACAGATCATTTTCTCTGGCTATCGGAGGCGGGTGTCGCGCTTCCCGTCTATAACGTAACGGCGCCCGTGGCACCCCTTTTATTGGGGGAGCAACGAAATCTGTTCAAGCTGTTTTACTTGGACACCGGAATGCTCATGTCGTCGTATTCCAAAAGGGTCGCCCAAGGCGTTTTTGATGGGGAGGCGGAAGACGCCTTTGGCATGAACATGGGGGCGGCGTTTGAGGGCTTCGTTGCCCAAGAGCTCAAAGCCCACGGATTTAGATTGCGCTACTTTACATCGAAAAAGGTTGGCGAGCTCGATTTTGTTGAGGAGACGCTCGATGGGGAAGTGCTTGCTATCGAGGTCAAATCGGGCAAGAGCTTTAAGTCCCACGCGGCGCTCGATAACGCGCTGGCAACGAAGGGCTACGGAATTGATTGCGCCCTGGTGCTTGCGGAATGCAATCTTCACCGCGATGGTGACGTGCTGTATCTGCCCATCTTTATGGCAGGGCTTTTGGAGCCGTAACGTGCCGCCGGCTCTTCCGGCCCTCCCTTAATCCTCGCTACTCGTCGTCTTCGTCGTTGGGGTCGCCTTTGAGGGTGTTGATGTCCAGGTACTGGTTGTCGTCCTCCGCTTTCTGCGTTGCCGATTCGGACGCGGTGGGGCCGCGGAACAGCTGAAATCCCTCGAACGCGATCACGCCGAGCAGAGCGATGATGATGGCGATAAAGACAACCTTTGCCGCCTGCGAAAACTCCGAAAAGCGCGGCGGTTCTACTTCGGCGTGGTAATCGGCAGCGCGCTTATCGTCGGTGCCGTGGGTATACGACGATGCCGAGGCTGCCTTTACGCTCGCTTGGTTGTAATCGGGAGCGGGCGTGGCGGCAAATGGGTCGCGAGAATAGCCGCTCAACGTTTGACCGTAATCCTCGGTTTCGATGCGGCCGGCGCGAGGCTGTTCGCTCGGGCGGTTGGCATATGCTGCGGTGTTGTCGTATGCGGAGTCGCGCTCCTCGGCAGCCGCAAACAGCGGGTTGACCGGAATGTTGAGCGCTGGCATGCCGCCCGAGGTCTCGTCCAGATCTGCCGCCGCCCAGGAATCAAAGGCAAACTGGCGGTTGGAAAGATCATCCAGATCCATAACGGGCGGCTCGAGCTCGGGCTCGGGAGCCGTGTATGCCGACTGCTGCGGGGCAGCGTAGCGAATCGTGCTGTCTGCCGTGGGGCGCTGCGCCGCTGCAGCGAGAAACGCCGCCGTCTCGGACGGATCGCTAGCAGGACGGGGTGCAGGGGCGGCTTTACGCGTCGCCTGCACGATGGGACGGGTGGCAAAGTCGTCCGCGGGCACGGATGCCGGCGCGGGCGTGGCGGAAGGCGCGGGCTTTGCGCTTGTCGGGCGAGCTCCGCCGCCCATGAGTTCCTCGGCGGTCCAGGGGCGGTCGCTCATCACGTCGTCGAGGCTCAGCGCAAAAAGGCCCTCTTCGCCCTCGTCAAACGCGTGTTTCGCATGCCTGGCGCCACAAGCGGTGCCTCCGCGGCCGTTGCGTGATGCGTTGCTCGACCTCATCTTGTCCCATCCTTTCGAAATACTCACATTCATCGATTATATGGAACTTGCCTTGCGGCCGACTCTCGGATTCGTGCATTCCAGAACTCGCGCCCAAAAGGGGAGGGGCGCAGGCGCGCTGACTATTTGTCGCCGGCGGCAGCCTTTGCCTCGTTGAGGTAGCTATAGAAGCTGTATTTGGAGATGCCAAAGAACTCGCAGGCGCGTTCGCTCGACTTGGAAATGAGGAAGGCGCCGCGACGGTCGAGGTAGCCAATGGCGCGGATGCGCTCGTCTTTGGTCATAAGGGCTGCAGGCTTGCCCACAAACTGTTCGCACTCGCGCAGCAGGTCTTCGAGCAGGTCGCCGATGTTTTTGGTAATGGGCTCGGGCTCGGTGTAGCCCGTGCTGCCGGTGCCGGTAAAGGCGTCGAGCGAGCGCTCAAATGCCTTCATGAGCGTAATGTCAAAGTTGATGCCCAAAATGCCGACGGGTTTGCCCTCATCGTTGCGGATAAAGATCGTCGAGGACTTGAGCAGCTTGCCATCGGTGGTTTTGGTGAGGTATGGCTCGCGGTCGTGCACGTCGGTGGTGCCCTCGTGCATGGACTCAAACACAATATGGCTGGGTCCGTCACCCAGTTTGCGCCCGCTGACGTGGCCGTTTTCGATCACTACGATGGAGTGGTCCACGTCATCGGTCTCCAGATCGTGGACGACGATTTCGCAGTTAGGGCCAAATTGGAGCGCCAGACCGTGTGCAAGGCGCTTGTAGAACTCAATCTGTGCGGGGGTCATGGGTGCCTTCCTAAAAATTAGTTTGGGCTCACTGTGCCATAAACCCCACTTGTTCGCAAATAACGAAAGCGTCGCTGCGTTCTATGACCGTTCGGCGGCGAAAAGGTACCGATTACGGCAACAAACAATTTGTTAGGTTTTCCAATCAAAAAGTGTGATAGAACAGTGCTAACAAACTTTTTGTTTGGCATCCACATAAAAGTTCAGCCGCATGAATGGGAATGGGCTGAAACGCGTATGCGGGGGCCGGCAAGAGAGAACTTAAGGAGTTCACCGTATGGCCGATAAGATCCAGTGGGCGGGCAACAAGATGCCCAAGAGCGATGACAAGCACTTGGGAATCATGAGCCTCGACCACGTGAAGAAGGCCCGCGCCTTCCACCAGTCGTTCCCCCAGTACACCGTCACTCCGCTTGCCCGCCTGGACGGCCAGGCCGCGCGCCTGGGCCTGTCCAACCTGTGCGTTAAGGACGAGAGCTATCGCTTTGGCCTCAACGCCTTTAAGGTTCTGGGCGGTTCGTTTGCCATGGCCAACTACATTGCCGACGAGACCGGCAAGGACGTTGCCGAGTGCACCTTCGATTACCTGACCTCCGATCAGCTTGCCAAGGACTTTGGCCAGGCTACCTTCTTTACCGCCACCGACGGCAACCATGGCCGCGGCGTGGCATGGGCTGCCAACAAGCTGGGCCAGAAGGCCGTCGTGCACATGCCCAAGGGTTCTACCAAGCCCCGCTTCGATAACATCGCCGCCGAGGGTGCCACGGTGACCATCGAAGAGGTCAACTACGACGAGTGCGTGCGCATGGCCGCCGCCGAGGCCGATGCCTGCGAGCGCGGCGTCATCGTTCAGGACACCGCCTGGGAGGGCTACGAGAAGATTCCGTCCTGGATCATGGAGGGCTACGGCACCATGGCTTCCGAGGCTGCCGAGCAGCTGCGCGAGATGGCCATCAACCGCCCGACGCACGTCTTTGTCCAGGCCGGTGTAGGCTCGCTGGCCGGCGCCGTGGTGGGCTACTTCACCAACCTGTATCCCGATAACCCGCCCACCTTCGTCGTGGTCGAGTGCGCGCCTGCCGCCTGCCTGTACAAGGGCGCTGCCGCCGGCGACGGCGACCCGCGCATCGTGGACGGCGACATGCCCTCCATCATGGCCGGCCTGTGCTGCGGCGAGCCCAACATTCTGGGCTGGGATATCCTGCGCAACCACACCACCGCCTTCGTGTCCTGCCCCGACTGGGTCACCGCTCGCGGCATGCGCACCCTGGGCGCTCCCGAGAAGGGCGACCCGCGCGTCATCTCCGGCGAGTCCGGCGCAGTGACCACCGGCCTGGTCGAGACCCTCATGCTCGATCCCGAGTACGCCGAGCTCAAGGAGCTCATCGGCCTGGACAAGACGAGCTCCGTGCTCTGCTTCTCCACCGAGGGCGACACCGACCCCGAGCAGTACCGCCGCATCGTCTGGGAGGGCGAGTACCCCACCTGCTAGGCACCACTGCCGCTCGTGCGGCCCAAGCAATAGGTAACGAAGGCCATCGAACAGAAAGGTTCACGACATGGCTAAGCAGCTCGACTACGATCTCATCAAGAAGACCGCCCAGGACTACGGCAAGGACATGACCGCGTTCCTGCGTGCCATGATCTCCCACCCGTCCGAGTCCTGCGAGGAGGGCGAGGTCGTCGCCTGCATCAAGGCCGAGATGGAGAAGCTCGGCTTCGACGAGGTCAAGGTTGACGGCCTTGGCAACGTCATGGGCTTCATGGGCGAGGGCGACAAGATCATCGCCATCGACTCCCACATCGACACCGTGGGCATCGGCAATCGCGACAACTGGGACTTCGACCCCTATGAGGGCTTCGAGGACGACCAGCTCATTGGTGGCCGCGGCGGCTCCGACCAGGAGGGCGGCATGGCCAGCGCCACCTACGCCGCCAAGATGATGAAGGACCTCGACCTCATCCCCGAGGGCTACAAGGTCATGGTCGTCGGCACGGTCCAGGAGGAGGACTGCGACGGCATGTGCTGGCAGTACATCTACAACGTCGACGGCATCAAGCCCGAGTTCGTCATCTCCACCGAGCCCACCGACGGCGGCATCTACCGTGGCCACCGTGGCCGCATGGAGATTCGCGTCGACGTCCACGGCACCTCCTGCCACGGCTCCGCTCCCGAGCGCGGCGACAACGCCATCTACAAGATGGCCGACATCATCGCCGACGTCCGCGCCCTCAACA
>USHZ01000011.1 GCA_900554595.1 uncultured Collinsella sp.
ATAGTCGCGGATGCTGCCCATGAGGGTTTTAATCATCCAGTTCCTCCCAGGTTACGCGGATTTTATCGAGCATTTCGGCGAGGTCCTCGCGCTCGTCATGGGTGAGCGCGCTAAAGGCCTGCTCTCTAAAGCGAATGCGGGCCGCCTGCTCTACGTGGGCCTTTTCCCATCCCGCTTCGGTCAGGCGAATGGTGAGCTGCCGCCGGTCTTTGGGATTGCGGCTGCGCTCGATAAGGCCGGCGCATTCGATCTTGGAGAGAATCTCGGAAAGCGAACCGGGCTTAAGATCAAAGTGCAGGCCTAGTTCCTGCTGTGACATCTCGCCGTTTGGCTGCTTGGCGAGCAAGCAGACGATGGGGGCCTTTCCCGAGGCGCCGCCGCCGTGAAAGTGCAGAAAGTGGCCGCAGAAGCCCAGCCCGTTTAGGATGTGCTTGGCGAGCGCGTCTGATTGGGACTGTGCCGCGGGCGCATCTGCGGGTTCATGGGGGTCGCCGCCCGGCGTGTGGGGGCAGAGGCCGATGTGGTCATCGCACATGGTGTCGCTCCTTTCTTTAGTTAGGTAGTGCAATTGTTTTGTGCCTAACTAATTTAGGAGTGCAAGAAATAAATGTCAAGGTACCAAACTTATTAAGTTACGGCGTTTTGCCAAACGCCGTAACCGCTCGACGCTGCAAACGTTCCTAGGCGGCAATCTGGCGTTCAATCGTCGGGCATGGCCACAAGGCCTATGCCCTCCTCTTTCACGCCACCTTGCTCGCTTAGGAACGCTTTCGCTGTCCGTCCTCAACATGTGATTCCGCCACGGTCCGCTTCGGTGCATGTGATCCCTTGGGGACGGAGGAAAAGGGATCACTTTGGGCTGCGATGATGCCTTTCGAAGCGGCCTTGCCAAAAACTATGCCTAATTACTACGATGAATCCAGCATCGCTGACCACAACAGCTGTTTCTGAAAAAACGCAAGCTATCTACCTGCGGTTTTGTTGGAGAGAAATTCGTTGTGGTTGGAGGCGGGCGGTTAAACGTAGTAAATAGGCATAGTTTTGAAATGGCGCTATATGAGTAGCATCAACTAGGCCGCTATGGAGCAAACAGCCCCCATTTCGAAACCTTTCCGCAACAATTTGCCCTTCGTACCGCTCGCCTCCGCCCGCAACGCCTCCTGCGCTACACTTAGTCGCACTGTGGCGCTGCTGCGCTGTGCCCGAAACAAGGGAGACCCTCATGAAGAACACTCAGCTGCTGCTGATCAACGATATGTGCGGTTACGGCAAGGTCGCGCTTTCCGCCATGCTGCCGGTGCTGTCGCACATGGGTTACCGTATCCACAATCTGCCAACGGCGCTTGTGTCCGATACGCTCAACTATCCCAAGTTCTACATCCACGACACCACGGAGTACGTGCGTCAGAGTCTTGCCATCTGGGAGGAGCTCGGCTTTGAGTTCGACGCCATCTCGACCGGCTTTATCGTGACCGAGGAAGAGACGCGTATCATCTCGGACTTTTGCCACCGCCGCGCGCAAAAGGGCACCAAGGTGTTCGTCGACCCCATCATGGGCGACAACGGCAAGCTCTATGCGGGCGTGCCCGAGTCCACGATTGGCCTTATGCGGCACCTGCTGGAGTGCGCAGACTACGCGGTGCCCAACTACACCGAGGCCTGTCTGCTCACTGATACGCCTATTGCAGAGCAAATTACGCCCGATGAGGCCCGTGACCTTGTGGACGCCGTGCGCGAGCTGGATGCCAAATCTGTGGTCATTACGAGCGCCGTAGTCAATGGCGCGAACGCGGTTATCGGTTACGACCATGTGGCGGGGGAGTACTTTACGATTCCCTTTGAGTTCATTCCGGTCTATTTCCCGGGCACGGGCGATACGTTCTCGGCGGTGCTCGTCGGTCGCGTGATGGCCGGTTGGAGTCTGCAGCGCGCGACGTCCGATGCCATGCGTGTGGTGGCTGAGCTTATCGAGCGCAATGCCGACCAAGAGGACAAGTCGGCCGGCCTTCCCATCGAGGCCTGCCTGGATGTGATTGACCATGAGTAATGCTGGCGAGGGCGGCGTCAAGCCTGCGGGCGAGAATAGGCCGCTCGGCGCGCCGCGTGGCAAGCGTCCGCGTATCCGCGTGAGCTGCGTGGATCAGCTGGGTGCGTGCCGCTGCCACCATGGTCACAAGCCCGGCGACGTCTTCGACTTCGACCGCGATCGCGGCAAGATGTGCGCCATGGCCTGTCACGTGGGCTTTCCCTATATCGATATCCTGCGCTATGGCGGAACCGTGCCTGGCAACGAGCCCGGCACGGCAAAGTTCTGCTGCCCCGAAGTCGATACACTGAACGTCTGGCTTGCCGAGATCGTAGACGAATAGTCGAGCGTGGATTTTCTCCCGCCGAGATGATGAGCGTGGATAATCTCCCGTTTAGAGCGCCGTTTCGCGCTCGAAGTGGGAGATTGTCCACGCTCAATTTGTATGCGGGAGAAAATCCACGCTCGTTTTATACCGATGGCGTGGCCCGTATATCCGCGCCGCTCGAGTGCCTACAGCTGCTCGAGCATAGCGGTGCAACCGGCGAGCACATCGCGGTAGGTGGCATCGAAATTGCCGGTGTACCAGGGGTCGGCTACGTCGCCGGGGCGATCGGTCCAATCGAGCAAGCGCGAGATCTTGCCATCGGGGTCCTTGCCAAAGATGCGGTATAGGCCGCGGGCGTTTTCATCGTCCATATAGACAATGTGATCCCAGTTGCCATACTCCGCGCGACGCACCTGACGTGCGCGATGTGCGACGACGGGAATTCCGACCTCGCGTAGCTTGGCAACGGTACCGTGGTGCGGCGGGTTGCCAATCTCCTCAGTTGAGGTCGCGGCGGAATCGATGACAAACTCCGCCTCGCGCCCGGCGCGGCGCACGAGCTCGGTAAACACCGACTCAGCCATCGTCGAGCGGCAGATGTTGCCGTGGCAGATAAAAAGAATGCGTTGCATGAGCGGTTTCCTTTCGATCGTCATCATCGAGCTCGAGTATTGCGTCTACGTCTACGTCTACGTCTACGTCTACGTCTACGCCTACGCCCGCTTGCGCTCCCAGCGAGCCAACTTAATCGTCACCAGCGTGAGCGCCCAGGCCACAAGCGAGAACGCGGCACCAACCGCGCCAACGTAGGCAATGCCAACTCCGCTTACCACGGCGCCGCCCACTGCGGTGCCAAACGAGATGCCGACGTTAAACGCCATGGGCTCAACCGAACTTGCGAGTACCATCGACTTGGGATGGCGGTTGCGTGCCACGTCCATAAAGTGCGTGATGCACGACACCGAGAACAGGTACATGAGCAACGCCAAGCTAAAGACAAAGACCAGCGCGAGCGGCATGGTGCCGCCCACGGCAAACAGCCCGAGTAACGCCGCAGCCTGCAGTACAAACGTCACAAGCAGTGCCTTCATGCCAAAACGCGCGTCGATCCATCCGCCCAAGATGTTCGAGATCAGGCAGAACACGCCGTAGGCCATAAGCGTGGTGCTCGCCTGAACGGTGCCCATGCCCAGCACCTGCTCTAGATAAGGCGTCACGTAGCCGTAGAATACGTAGACCGACCCCACGCCAAACAAAAAGATGAGCATGCCGGTGATGATGCTCGGTTCGCGTAGAAGCCCCGCCTGCTCGCGAAAGGTGGCAGGCTCGTCGGTTTGCCCAGCGCGCGGCATAAACGCCACGAGCGCTCCGCAGATCAAAACGGCAAAGGTAAGTGTGCCGTACATGGCCACGTGCCAATCGAGCGTGTCGGCCACAAACTTGCCGATCGAAGTGACAAAGACCATTGCCACGGAAAACGCACCGTACACGACAGAGATGGCAAGCGAGGTTTGCTGCGGGGACAGCAGCTCGGGGATGTACGTCACACCCACGGCGAGCAGTGCGCCCGAGACGGAGCCCAGGACAATGCGCGAGATAAACAGTACCTGGAAGTTGGGCGCCAACGCCATGACCAGGTTGCCGAGCACAAAGACGATGCTGTAGCACACGAGCAGCTGGTAGCGGCGGAATCGCCCCGTGCTGAGCGCAAGCACCGGCGTGGCGATAGCGTAGACGAGCGCGAACACGCTGATGAGCTGACCCGCGGTGGCAAGCGATACGCCGAGTTCCGTTGCCAAGTCGCTTTCGATGCCGATGACCACGAACTCGGAGCAGCCGAGCGAGAATCCCAACAGCACGAGCAGCGCCAGGCAGAGCTTGGTGCGCGCGGGGGAGAGCGCGGTGGCGGTTGATTTACTTTTAGACGTGGTTGCGGCGGTCAAGGTTGTCACTCCAATGTCGCATGAATAAGCGGGATTCAATCCCTGCAACTCTAACAGAATGTGTCAGGTGCCTGCCCCCTTTGTCGCAGGCTGCGCTTGCCTGTATAGTCGCAATACAGGTGAAAATGGTCTCAGGTACATTACGGGCGACAGGAGATCCCATGGGTATGCACACGACAAAGGTTGCAGTGGGCGAGGGCAAGTTTGCGCTCGAGGCCCAGCTGACGGTGACGCCGCGGGGCATGGTGGTGTACGCCTGCTCGCCGGAGTTCGCGCACCTGGGCGCCACGGCGCAGGCCATTCCGCGCCCCGAGCCCGGTCGCACGGCGACGGTGAGCATCCTGGCCGTTCCGTGCCATCGCGACGAGATTCCAGCGCACGATATCGCGGCGGCGCTGGCCACGCGCTTTGGCGTGCCGGTCGTTGCAAGCACGGGTTTTCATGTTGAACAGGCGAGCGGGGACGACCTGCAGCGCGTGCTCGACACCACCAAGGAGCTCATCGCCGCGCTCGAGGAAGCCGCAGCCCGTATTCTGCGCGCCGGTTGGGATGAGGGCGGTGCGGGCGCCGAGGTCGTGGCGGTCGATGCCGCGACCGGCGAGGCGCTTGGTCCTGTCGACCGCATCGATGCCCATGTCGGCGAGGGCATCCTGCATCAGGCATTTCTGACGCTTTTGGTCGAGGGCCGGGGCGAAGACGCGCGCCTGCTGCTCTGTCGTCGCAGTCCGCTCAAACGCCTGTGGGGCGGGGTGCTGGCCGATGGCTGTGCCGGCCATCCGCTCCCCGGGGAGGACGTTGTCGCCGCGACGGCGCGCCGCATCAACGAAGAGCTTGGCATCACGCGCGAGCCCGATCAGCTCAAGCACCTCGGACACGTGGTGTACCGCGAGGACCACGGCGACGGCCGTTGCGAGTGCGAATGGTGCGAGGTGTTCGCAGCCCATGTTGAGCCGGGCGAGCTGCATATCAACCAAGCGGAGATCTCGGAGGTGCGCCGCGTGGCCCCGTCCGAGCTCGACGGCTATCTGCAGGGTCACCCCGAGCAGCTGGCCCCCTGGCTCCGCGAGGCCCTCAGCGACCCGTCCATCCGTACGGCCCTCGCCATGTAATAAAGGTACAGTCCCTTTGCCATATCCAAACCGTCACAACATTCGATGAAAATCTCGAAAACGAGGAAAAGCGTCGAATGTTGTGACGGTTTTTGTCCAGGGGATCGCTTCCCATCCAAAAATCCCGCTTGACTGTATTGCCGCAACACAGCGCAACGTAAGAGGTGTCCGATAACGGGCGCCCCTTTTTAAGTGGCAACGCGGCTACGAATCCGGAGCGCCCCCAACAAGAAAGGTGGGGAGATGGAAGCGGAAAAGAAGGCGTTTAAGATTACCAAGCGCGAAATTGGCTTTGTGCTGGGTATCGTTGTCTTTTTGCTAGTGAAGTTTCTTCCTTTGGCGGAGCTGAGCTCGACGGTCGAGCTTACGGTCGGCGGTCAGACCTGTCTGGCGTTGACGCTCGCCACGGTGGTGTTCTGGGCGTGTGGCGTGGCACAGCCGGGCTTTGTGGGCCTGCTCTATTGCGCGCTGCTCGTTCTGTTCAAGGTGTGCGTGGACGACACGGGCGCCGCGAGCATCTCGGCGACGGTCGCCTCCACGTTTAGCTCGTGGACCAAAGCCACCATGTGGCTCGTCATCGGCGCCTACCTCATCGCCAGCGCGGTCAAGGAGTCGGGCCTGGGCGAGCGCATCGCCTATGCGTTTATGCTCAAGTTCGTGCGCGATGCCAAGTCGCTCATCATCTCGATCTTCGCGCTCACCTTTGTGCTGTCGCTGCTGATCCCGCACCCGTTCCCCCGCGCCTTCCTCATCCTCGCCGTCGTCTCGGTCATCGCCGAGTCCGCCGGCTACGGTGACGACGACAAGGGTAAGCTCGGCTTTCTCGTGTTTGCCGCTGCCGCTCCGGGTTCCATGTTCTTCCTGACGGGCGACTCCACGCTCAACCCGCTCGTTGCGCAGTACAGCGTCGAGGCCGGCGGCATGAGCCCGTCCTTTATCGACTGGTTCCTGTACATGAGCGTGCCCATGCTGGTCACGCTGCTGTGCACCCTGTTCCTGGGCCTCTTCCTCTTTAAGCCCAGCAAGGAGCTCGTTTACGATCGCGAGCAGATCGTGGCCAAGCAGGCCGCGCTCGGCAAGCTCTCCGTCAAGGAGATTCGCACCATCGTGTGGCTTGTCATTGCCATCGCGCTGTGGCTTACCGTCTCGGGCGATTACATCGGCTGGGTGACACTTGCCATCGGCGTCGCGCTCGCCATGCCCATCATCGGCGAGGTCCTCACTCCCGCCAGCTGGAACGCTGTCGACATCAAGTCCCTCATGTTCCTGACGGCCGCCATGGCCGTGGGCTCCGTGGGCGGCGCCACCGGCATGAACGCCTGGATCGCCGACGTCGTACTCCCCAGCTCCGTGCCCGAGAACATCTTCCTGTTCGCCCTGCTTGTCGCCGCGCTCTCCATGGTCATCCACATGTTCATGGGCTCGGTCATGGCCGTGCTCGGCGTGTGCGTGCCGGCGTTCATCAGCTTCGCGGCCGGCTCCAGCGTGAGCCCGCTCGCCGTGGCGCTCATCGTCTTCACGTCCATCAACATCCACTATATCCTGCCGTTCCACAACCTGCCGATCCTTATCGGCGAGGGCAAGGACGCCGGCGGCTACACCTCCAAAGAGGCCATGCGCATGGGCATTCCCCTCACCGCGGTCGTCTTTGTCGTTGTGCTGGTCGAGGCCGCCTGGTTCCACCTCTTTGGCCTGATGTAAGCGGTCGAGCGCTTGGGCTGTAAGCAGCCGAGCGCTCGAACTGCGAGTGGCCGAGCGTTCTATCTATGAGCGCCGCGGCCCCACTACGTTACCCAGCCCGGCGGCACTCCCGCCGCCGGGCACTCTCCCGAAAGGAGCACGCCATGTCCACCATCGATGCTTCCCAGATCCACGACCTGCGCTCCGCACTCGACTTTTTGCGCGAGATGCCGGGCCAGCTGCTCGAGACCGACACCCAGGTCGACCCGGACGCCGAGGTCTCGGGTGTCTATCGTCACGTCGGCGCCGGCGGCACCGTTATGCGTCCGACCAAAGAGGGTCCGGCGATGGTCTTCAACAACGTCAAGGGCTTTGACGATGCCAAGGTCTGCATCGGCATGCTTGCCAGCCGCAAGCGCGTTGCCGCCCTGCTCGACCTGGACGAGGAGCACCTGGGCCTCGAGATCGGCAAGCGCTTCGAGAACCTGATCGCGCCCGAGCAGATCGCCGAGGGTGCGCACGTCGACTGCCAGGAGGTCGTGTACAAGGCGACCGACGAGGGCTTTGACCTGCGCAAGATCGTTCCCGCCCCCACCAACACGCCCGTCGACGGCGGCCCCTACATCACCATGGGCCTCGCCTACGGCACGAGCCCCGACGGCTCCCAGTCCGACGTGACCATCCACCGCTTCTCCTGCGTCGACAAGGACAAGCTCGCCATGTGGATCACCCCGGGCAGTCGTCACCTTGGCTCCTTCTTTGACGAGTACTGCCAGCGCGGCGAGGACATGCCCATCTCCATCTCCATCGGCCTGGACCCCGCTGTGTACATGTGCTGCGGTTTCGAGGCTCCCACCACGCCGCTCGGCTTCAACGAGCTGCAGATCGCCGGCGCCCTGCGCGGCCACGCCGTCGAGCTTGCCGACTGCGTCACCGTTCCGCAGAAGTGCATTGCCAATGCCGAGTACGTGCTCGAGGGCTACCTCATGCACGACGAGACCATCAACGAGGATGTCAACGGCCACGGCTACGCCATGCCCGAGTTCCCCGGCTACACCGGCGGCGCCAAGGTCTGCCCGGTGATCAAGATCACCGCCGTCACCACGCGCGTCAATCCCATCATGGAGAGCTGCATCGGTCCTTCGCACGAGCACGTTTCCATGGCGGGCATCCCCACCGAGGCTTCCATCTACAAGATGGTCGAGACCGCTATCCCTGGCCGCCTGCTCAACGTTCACGCCGCCCCCTGCGGCGGCGGCAAGTTCGTTGCCATCATGCAGTTCAAGAAGTCGAGCAAAAATGACGAGGGCCGTCAGCGCAACGCCGCCATGCTCGCTTTCTCGGCATTCTCCGAGCTCAAGCACGTCATCCTTGTTGATGAGGATGTCGACATCTTCGATATGAGCGACGTGATGTGGGCCATGACCACGCGCTTCCAGGCTGACGTCGACCTCATCACCATCCCCGGCTGCCACTGCCACGTGCTCGACCCGTCCAACGACCCCGCGTTCGATCCTTCGATCCGCGAGCACGGCATCGCCTGCAAGGCCATCTTCGACTGCACGGTCCCGTTCGACCTTAAGAAGAACTTCATCCGCTCGCAGTTCATGGAGATCGACACGGACAAGTGGGCTAGGGAGATTGCTTTCTAGTACGTAGCCCTACCAAGTAGTTAAGGAGTTGTCATGCCTGAGTCTTCTGGCCGTCCCCGTCGCATTGTCGTTGGCGTGTCTGGCGCTAGCGGTGCCGCGCTGGGTCTTGAGTGCCTCAAATGCCTGCGCCAGGCAGGTGCCGAGTCGGCGCTTGTCGTCACGCGCGGGGGAGCGATCACCATCGAGCAGGAGCTCGGCATGACGCTCGACGAGTTTGCCATGCATGCCGATGTGGTCTACGACAATAAAAATATTGGCGCCGCCATCGCAAGCGGTACCTATCCGGTTGACGGTATGATCGTGGCGCCCTGCTCCATGAAGACGCTCGCCGGCATCGCGAGCGGCTACAGCGAAAATCTGTTGCTGCGTGCGGCCGACGTGCAGATGAAAGAGCAGCGCCGCCTGGTGCTCATGGTGCGCGAGACGCCCTTCAGCGCCATTCACGTCGATAACATGGCGCGCCTGGCGCGCGTACCGGGCGTCATGCTCATGCCGCCCATGCTTACGTTTTACAACGGCCCCGCCACGCTCGATGACGCGGTGCATCACATCGCCGCCAAGGCGCTCGAGGCCGTCGGCGTATCATGTGCAAACTATAAGCGCTGGTCATAGGCGCATTTAGGGTAGGATACGAGTAGTGTTTGAGCCCGCTGCCCCTGTGGGCGGCGGGCTTTTCGCGTCAAAGGATGTGTCGGGAGGACCTATGCAGACGGGTATGTATGCGATTAGCGAGATGGCGAGCTTGTTTAACGTTTCGCGCCAAACGCTCATCTACTACGACAAGATCGGCCTGTTTAAGCCCGCCGTGGTCAACGAGAAGGGCTACCGTTTCTATTCGCCCACGCAGATCCCGCTCATGCGTCTGATTTGCATGTTGCGCGACTTGGGACTGGAGCTCGACGAGATTGACCGCCTAACCTCGACGTTCGACATCGGCGAGATGACCGAGCACCTGCGCTTGCGGGTGCAGGCGCTCAACGAGAAGATTGCCGGGCTTAATGCCGAGCGCGCCAGTGTGCAGGAGCGCCTGAGCTTTTATGACGAGGCGGTCTATTGGCGCGAGCGCGAGGGCAAACCGGAGCTCAAGCAGTTCGAGCGCCGCTTCGTGGTCTTTGAGGAGTTCCCGGCCGATATCGAGCGCGGCCGCTCGATGCTGCACCCCACGCTCATGCGCGCGATTCTGCGCATGCGTGCGCTCACGGGTACGCGCCCCATGCGCGGTTGGGGCGCCATGCTGCGTCGCGAGGCACTGCATTCCGACGACCCTATTGCTGGCGCCGGCTCCTTTGCCGTGCTGCCGCGCGGTGCCGAGGAGCTGCTGCCGAGCGATGCTGCCGAGCTGGCAAAGATTGGCGTCGAAGTGCTGCCCGAGGGCACATACCTGTGCATGAGCCGCTGGGGCATGCCGTACGAGCCCGAAGGCATCCGTGCCATCGTGGCCTGCATGGACAAGCACGCGCTCCAGCCCGTTGGCAACGCCTTCGACTTTTGCTACCTCGATACCACGAGCTACGACGAGTCCCACCAAGAGGACTTCTGCTGCATCCAAATCCCCGTCGCCCTTCAGATGCGACAAGGGGACGATCCCTTTGTCACATCCACGCCCATTTCTTAGAAACTTGCAAAATCTGCAAGTTTCTAAGGTGGCATCTTATAAACTTGCAAATAATGCAAGTTTATAAGATGTTACGTCTGGCCGGGCGCTAGGGAGACTCTATGAACATCGTTCGCCGAAGCCGCTATCTTGATCGACTCATTGCTTTTCAGGATACCGACCTCATCAAAATCGTGACGGGTATACGCCGTTGCGGCAAATCCACGTTATTGGACATGATGAGGGAGCACCTGGCGCAACAGGGGGTGCCGGCAGATCGTTTGCTGACCTTTAAGATGGAATCTCTAGAGTACGCGGGGGTTACAGATTACCTGACGTTTTATCGCATGGTTCGGGAGCGCGTTGACGGTGTCGATCGCCCCTACCTGTTCTTTGACGAGCTCCAGAATGTCGAGGGCTGGGAAAAGGCGGTTAACTCGCTCCGAATCGATTTGCCGTGCGATATCTATGTCACGGGCTCCAATGCCTTTTTGCTATCGAGCGAGCTTGCAACGCTTATCTCGGGCCGGTATATCGAGGTCAAGATGCAGCCGCTCACGTTTGGCGAGTATCTTGATTTTCGCTCGATTGATGCGGTCGTCGCCGAAGGGCTTGGCGAGAGGGCCGAGCTCGTTTCCAAGACGGGCGATCGCCTTAATTCAAACACCGTGCTCGAGCAGTACATAACCTATGGCGGCATGCCGTTTCTGGCTCATGACGAGCCGAGACGCGAACCGTGCCGCGACTACATCCGCAGCCTCTATCAGACGATTGTCGCGCGCGATATCCTATTGCGCGCGACGCGTAGAGGTCGCGGAGCTATCACCAAGCGCGACGTTCTCGAGCGGCTCTGTGCGTATCTGGCAGACAACATCTCCAATCAAACCTCGGTCAACAAAATCGTAGGGACGCTCAACGAATCATCGGGCGGTAAGACCAACGCATCGACGGTGTCGGCGTATATTGACGCTCTGGAAGAGACGTACCTGTTTACCAAGGTAAAAAGGTATGACGTCAAGGGGCGGGAGCTTCTCAAGACAGGCGGTAAATATTACATAGCCGATACGGGAATCCGCAGCTATCTTGACGGATATAGAGGCAGCGATAGCGGAAGGATGCTCGAGAACGTTATCTACAACCAGCTTGTCTTTGAAGGATACGAAGTGTTTTGCGGCCATCTGCGCGCGGGGGAAATCGACTTTGTCGCAATCGGCGAGGGATCGGACCGTAAATATATCCAGGTTACCGAACGGATCGATGCCGAGGCGACCAGAGAGCGCGAGCTGCGACCGCTCAAACTAAACACGCTGGGAAAAATCCCTGATTCGTACGAGAAGATCCTGATCGTCAGGGATGGTGAGCATCCAACAGACATCGACGGCATCAGAATCGTAGGGGCGGTCGACTTCTTGCTGAGAAACAAGATTGCCCACGGCTAAACGCAAAATGTGACAAAGGGATAGTCCCTTTGTTACATTCCATGCGAGCCGCCGTGCCATCTGGGGGTATAAGGCTGGCAAGTGTTTATTTGCGAGGCCAAGGGGGCGCCCCGTATGGATATCGATAACTTTGAATGGTGGTATAGCGAGGGCGAGGCTCCGGACGAAGAGTGGGACGAGCCCGCGCCGCGTGACGTGTCGAGCGACGAGGACGAGACCGGCAACGATGCCGCTGTCGAGCCTGAAGCCGCCTCCGATGCCGCCGAGCCCCTGACCTTTGAGCAGGCTTGGGCTCAAGCCGAGGCCGATGAGGCTAAGGCCGATGCCACGGCCACACTCGGTGAGCCGGCGGACATGTCCATCTCGCCAGCAAAGACCCCGCAGCCGCGTCACACTATCGACCCCGACAGCACGGCATCCTTCAGCATACTCGACGTGCCCGCGCAGGGTGCCCAGGCGCCCGCCCCCACGCATCGCCCCAACCTGGCTCGCGAGGAAGACGCGGCCCGCCGCTCACCACTCGGCCCCATCCTCATCGCCTTCATGGCCGGCGTCATCGCTTGCTCGGCGATCGGAAATGTCTGGAGTCACGTGGAGCAACAGCGCAAAGACGCCGCCAAGGTCGAGATGTCTGTCGAGCAATCGCTCAGCCGTACGCGCTCGGTGCATGTGTCGGTCGAGGTCAAGGACGGTGCGACATGGGACACCGCCCGCGGCGACAGCCAGATGCTCATCCATATCGTGGGCCGCACACTCAGGGGGCAGACGGTTGACGAGTATCAATATGTCAACTCCGCTGGTGACGGCATCGAACTCAAGCCCGGCGACTACGAGCTCACGGTCGACGAGCCGCCTGTCGCCACCGATGGCACGTGCTTCCGCGCCTCAAAGCGCATGGTTCCCGTGAGCTTTAACTCGCAGGCGCCCGATACGGTCGACAGCACGCCGCAGGGCGGGTTCGACCTTTACGCAATCGCTCAATAACTGCGTCTGCCGCTTCTCCTTGCCGCCAAGAGTGGGACAATAGCCCTCGACACTGTTGTTTACTTTTGGAGGAAGTAGCATGTCCACCGTCACCACCATCAAGCGCGGCGGCCTCACCGCGGCCATCGATTCCATGGGAGCCCAGCTCACGAGCCTTGCCCTCAACGGCAACGAGTATCTGTGGCAGGGCGACCCGGCCTTTTGGGGCAAGCACGCGCCCATTCTGTTCCCCATCGTGGGCTCGCTGCGCAACAACGCGGCAACGTCTGCGGCTGGCATCTGCGAGATGCCGCGCCACGGCCTCGCGCGTATCGTCGAGCACAAGCTGGTCGAGGTCTCCGAGGACGGCTCGTCCGTCACCTACGAGATCACCGACACGCCCGAGTCGCTCAAGGCTTTCCCCTTCCACTTTAAGCTCAACATGACCTATGCCCTGACTGGTGACGCCACGCTTACCCAGACCTTTGCCGTTACGAACACCGGCGACGTGGACCTGCCGTTCTCGGTGGGCGGCCACCCTGCATTTAACGTGCCCGCCCTCGGTGCCGAGGATGAGACGTTCGAGGATTACGAGCTGGCATTTACCGAGGCTTGGACCAACGAGGCCCCCATCATCACGCCCGATGGCCTCATGACGTTCGAGGGCAGCTACAAGGCGCCCGATAACTCTGACGTGCTGCCCATCACGCACCGCAGCTTCGATAACGATGCCATCATGTTCACCGATACCCCGGGTTCCACGCTCACGCTGCGCGGCCGCAAGTCGGGCCACGGCGTCAAGATCGACTTTGAGGGCTTTAAGTACATTGGCGTGTGGTCTGCCGCCAACGATGCTCCGTTTGTGGCGCTCGAGCCTTGGACCGGTCACACCACCATGGACACCGAGGACGACGTCTTTGAGCACAAGGTCAACACCATTACGCTGGCGCCGGGCGCTACCGACAAGCGCACCTTTAGTGTCACGTTGCTCTAGATGTGACAAAGGGACAGTCCCTTTGTCCCTTCCCGCCCGCTAAGCCTCCCTGCCACATCCGGCAGGGAGGCTTTTTGGAAATCACTCATTGGGGACAGACTTAAATGAGTGCCGCCAGCGACTAGCCATTTAAGAACGTCCCCAATGACTGCCGGGTTGCTGCTGCTAGGCGAGTGCAGCCATGATGGTGCGGGCGACGCCGTCGTGGTCGTTGTCGAACTCGGTGATGGCGTCGGCCGCCTCGCGGTCCTCGGGTTCGGCGTTGATCATAGCCATGCCGTGGCCTGCTGCCTGCAGCATGGGAATGTCGTTGATGTTGTCGCCGAACGCCCAGGCGTCAGCGAGAGGCTCGCCCAGATGCCCACATAGCCAAGCCAATGCCGTTCCCTTGGTGGCTCCCTCGCCCATGACCTCGATATTCATGGCGTACGAACGCGTGACCTCAATGCCTCCGAGCGTTTCGAGCTCCGCCGCGATGGCGTCGCAATCGGCTGAGTCGTGCCAGTACATGGCGATGCGTTCGAGTGTCTCGACCTCGTCGATCTTGCTATCGATATCCATGTCGATCGGTGTTCGCGTGCGCTTGAGCGAAGCTGCGATGTGGGGGTCGCCGCCGCAGAACTCATCCAGGCGCGTGTAGAGCGAGCGGGGGAGGAAGCACTGCCCGTCCGCGAAGATATCGAAGGTGACGTCATGGCCGGCGGCGATGCTATGGACGCGGCGGGCGATGGCGCGGTCGAGCGGACGGCTCAAAATGCGCGTAGCACGTAAGACATCGGTGGGCGTACCGTCGTCGAGCTGCCAGACGCTGGCACCGTTGGCACAGACCGCGTAGTGTACGGCGGGGTGGGCGAGGATGGGTTCAAAGATGCCCGACAGCGGGCGCCCCGTGCAGGGCACAAACTCAACACCGCGGCGCGCAAGCTCGTCGAGCATCGCCCAGGTGGCGTCGCTCATCTGCTTATCACTCGTCAGCAGCGTTCCGTCCATATCGGAAAACACAATCATTCGATGCAGCCCTTTCTACTGGCATAAAAAGCGTGGCCGAGGGCGGTGATGCCCTGGCCACGCTCGGGTTCTATAACGGTCCGCGTCCTAGCGATCGGCGAGCGGCTTGTACTCCAGCGGCTCGATAACCGGGCGATACGCGGGACGGATGATGCGGTGCGCGCAGAAGAGCTCTTCCATGCGGTGCGCCGACCAACCGGCCATGCGGGCGACGGCGAACAGCGGTGTAAAGAGCGTCTCGGGCACGCCGAGCATCTTGTAGATAAAGCCCGTGTACAGGTCGATGTTGGCGCAGATGGGCTTGGTCATGCCGTGCTCGCGCATCACCTGCGGTGCCAGGCGCTCGATGCGCTCGATGAGCGCGAACTCATCGCCCAGGTCCTTCTTGGCGGCAAGCGTGCGTGCGTAACGGCGGCACACCTCGGCACGCGGGTCGCTCAGCGTGTAGACGGCGTGGCCCATACCGTAGATGAGGCCCGTGCCGTCGAAGGCCTGCTTGTCGAGGATCTTGCCCAGGTAGGCCGCGACCTCGTCCTCGTCCTCCCAGTTGGAAACATGCGCGCGGATGTCCTCGTGCATAGACACGACCTTGGCATTGGCACCGCCGTGGCGCGGGCCCTTGAGCGAGCCGATAGCCGCGGCGTAGGCGGAATACGGGTCGGTGGCCGAGGAGGACAGCACGCGGCAGGCAAACGTGGAGTTGTTGCCGCCGCCGTGTTCGGCATGCAGCATGAGCATCACGTCGAGCAGCATGGCTTCGTCGCGGGTGAATTCCATGCCGCCGCGCAACACCTGCAGGATGGTCTCGGCGGTGGAGAGGCCGGGTGTGGGGTGCGGCACGTGAACCTCGGAGCCGCGAAGCTTAGCGATCGAGGCCATGTGTGCGAAGGCGGCGATGCGCGGGAGACGTGCGAGCATGGAAATGGCGACGTCGATTTCGTGCTCGGGCGTGATCACGTCTGGTTCGGCATCGAAGGCGTAGAGCAGCAGCACGGCGCGCTGGAGCACGTTCATGATGCTCGACGACACCGTGGTCATAGGGAACTCTTTGACGTACTCGTCGCTCAGATGTCTAAAGGCGCCCAGGCGCTCGCAAAAGCCGTCGAGCTCTTCCTTGTTGGGCAGCGAACCCGTGATAAGCAGATAGGCGACTTCCTCGTAGCCGTAGCGATTCTCGGCCTGGGCATTGTTGACCAGATCCTCGATGCTGTAGCCGCGAAGCGTGAGCTTGCCCTGATCGGGCACGACCTTTCCGTCGACCTTGTTGTAGCCGTGCACATCCGAGATGCGAGTGAGGCCCGCGACCACGCCCGAGCCGTCGGCATTGCGCAGGCCGCGCTTGACATTGTGCTCAACAAACAGGCCCTCGTCATAAGGGTCGGTCGGCAGGCCGTGGTAGAGGCTTTCGCTCTCAGGCGAAATCTGGCGGCTTGCTTCGTAATCCAGAACCAGGCGGCTCAAGTGGTCATCGAAGCGGTAATAGATTTTCTTGGCGTCGTAGGCCATGCGCGCTCCTCTCCGGGCCGCATCGGGGTGACTTGCATGGGCATGCGCGCGTCAGGCTATCCCCAGCGGCTTGCTCGCTACAGGCGGTACATAAAGTTGAAGACGTCCTCGCGCTGGATGGACACGTTGACGCCCGAAAGCTCGCCGGCCTCGGCCAGCGCCTTCTGCAGCTCGGCGAAGTCGAGCTTGGACTCGGCGGTGTCGGCCAGCATGGTCATGGTGAAGATGTCCTCGATAATGGACTGCGTGATGTCGCGGATGTCGACGTTGGCCTCGCCCAGAACGCGGGTGACGCCGGCGACGATGCCGGGGCGGTTCTTGCCAAGGACGGTGATGACGATACGGGAGGACGAGATCTCGGCCATGGGAAACCCTTTCGCGTGATTGCGGCGCGCGCGGGGCGCTCCGCTACGGTACAGTGTTCATCATTGTACCTGTCTGGCGCAAAAAAGGCGCGCTCGCTGCGGCGTTACATGCCTGCAACATGAGCGTAAGGGGGAAGGCCGCACGGGGAAGAGCCGTCTGGCGCGTGTCCGGCTCGTGTTGGGTTGATTTCCGATCTCAGCCGAACACATTGAGCGAACAGGCCGTTCCCGCAGTCAGCCGAACGCCTCCGACGGCTGATTCCGAACTGGAAGCGGAGGGCATCCCCGCCCTTCGGTAGGGGATACCGCTCCGCGGCGCATGCCGCGGGCGGCGCCCCTATCGGACCACCGTGACCTCAGTTGGGATGGGCCCAGCACTGCCGCGTACTCGGTGAGCTAGAGCCAACTGTTCGTCTTCACGTCGCGTATGGCGATATTTCGGTCGTCCGGCTCGGTGATGCCGTAGCCGAACGCCTGGAGCGTCTCGATGGACTCCTGGATCCTCTGTTGGAACATGGGACCCGGATCGACCCTCGGCCCGAGGTGCCCGCGCCAAAGGCACGGCGTGGCGCGCAGCATGTTATGGATTTTGGAGATGGGCTCGATGTCGGCGTAGACGTTGAGCGTCGCCATGGCGTCCTTGTGGCCGAGGATCGATTGGAGCGCCTTGATATCGCCGCCTTGGCGGATCCACTGCGTTGCGAACGTGTGGCGAAGGCCGTGGAACGTGATCAGCTCGTCGTTGGTGCCCATGAGGCCGTTGGTCTCCGAGAACGTCTTGAACGCCCTGCGGATATAGCTTGTCGTCGCGAAGGTCGCGCCCGGCTCCGACAGGATGTAGCAGTCCCCGATCTCGACCGCCCCGGTAAGGCCGCGCAAGCGCAGCTTTCCGCAGTCGATCTCGTGGGTCTCCTTCAGGAAGGGGAGTAGGCCGACCGGGTCGATGGGGATACCCCTGGCGTCATGGGTCTTGGTGTCCTTGATGAACGAACCCATTCCCTTCGCGTACGCCACCGAGTGTCTGATCGAGATCAGGCCCGTCTCGAAATCCACATCGCACCACCGAAGGCCGCAGACCTCGCCGATTCGCATCCCCGTGTGCAGGGCGAGTACGACCGCCCTCTAATCCTCGGCGGACCAATCGAGTCCGAACTCCTTTCGGGCATCCTCTTCGCTCATGACTTCGAGAAGGTCTCCGGGTTGGCAACGAAGGGCGAGGCATAGCTGCTCGAGTGTGTTGAAGCGAATGCCGCGAATATGCCCTTTTTTAATACGGGACAGGTTCACGGGCGTGGTTCCAATCCTTTCGGCAAGTTCGTTCGAGGAAATCTTTCGCTCGGCCATGATCTTGTCGAGGCGAACAATTACGGGCATGGCGTTTCCTTACGCAATCTCGTCGGAGTCGAGGTACAGCTCTCGGGCGTACAAGAAGAGCTGGGAAAGCATGAACAGGACGATGCCGAGAACCAGAGAGGTCCAATCGAATGATGAAGCGATCTCTTGGGCGCCGACGGCCCCCTCGCCGCCAAACATCGAAACGGAGGTTTTGAGTGAGCCGGCGTAGAGGCTGGTGGCAGCTTGAACAACGAAGAGAATGCCGAGCACCTTCAAGCATGTCGCAGACCCTTTCTTGAAGGGGTCTCCGCTCTTGATCGTCCACACGAGAACGGCGCTGAGGATGGTCGTAGCGATACCGATGACGGCAGGGACCAATGTCGAGATCGCAAGGGCTGGATACGCGGGGGAGTCTGCAATTACAGGGTTGTCGAGCACTTCGATTGCTGGCTTTAAGGAGAACGCCACTTGTGCGATGGCGGTGGCGCAAAGGGTCGCAGAGGCTATCGCACATGCGATGCGGAAGGAATGAAGCCGGGGAGTGCGATTGTCGGAACTCATAATAACCTCCGAAGAATTTAAAAAACTCAGGTTACTTTTTAACAGTTTATGTTAAATTGACTTTGCCGGCAAGTAATAAGGGCCGAGCATTTTGTTCGGCCCCTCTGTTCCGACTGGATGAGGTTAAGGTTGGCGATGAATATGCTCAAAATCTCGAAGGCGATCTTTAGGTCGCTTCTCTCCTCCAGGTCGCTCTGTGTTGTCGTTGTTGCGTTGATGGTTCTTTGTGCTCTGCCCGTCTTCAGGAGCGCGGCTGGCATCGACGGACGGGTCGAATACCTCGAGTCGGGAATAACCCGTGTTGAGCAGGAATTGTCAGCATCCTATGCGGATGCGCTTGTGAATGCGGGGGAGGACGGTGTCTATACCTCTTCATCAAGCATGCCCGCGCTTCTGTACCCTCTTGCCGCGGGACGTCTTATCTTGGCACCGCTCTCTCCCCTACTTCCGTTTCTGCAGATATCGGATGGAGAGTACACCTATTATGACGGATCGAAGGAGTACTTGCTATGGGTCGCAACGGCCGTTGCCGTCTCGTTCCTTGCCGCACGTCTTAACAAACGTGAAAAGCTCATCATCCAGGCACCGATGGGCGAGCTGGGTAGACTTGTTGCATCGAGCGTATGGGCGAGTGTTTTTGCAATGCTTGCCGTCCTCGCCATCAATCTTCCAGGGATAATCGCCGCGCTTGTGAAGAATGGCCCGGGCTCGCCGTTCTATCCGATAGGCTACATTCAATATGCGACTCCGGTTATCAAACCGGCTTGGCTGGTGTTCGCGCAGACGGCCATCTTGCAATTCTTGGTGGCAGCGTTCATCTCGCTTGTCGTTCACCTTGCCGTGAAGATTGCCAATAACCCTACGCTTGGAATCGTGTTCGTATGTGCCC
This sequence comes from uncultured Collinsella sp., assembly GCA_900554595.1. Taxonomy (GTDB): domain Bacteria; phylum Actinomycetota; class Coriobacteriia; order Coriobacteriales; family Coriobacteriaceae; genus Collinsella. The sequence goes on from USHZ01000011.1 coordinate 19,393, forward strand.
TGATGGGGGTGACGATGGTTCCCGGGTATTACGGAAGATCCATCGCTTTACGTGAGTTCGCCCTGTTGAATCCCCTTACGTATGCGAACACTGAGTTGACCGTCGGCGCCTATAGCCCGTACCCGACAACGCAGATAGTGAATCTGCCTGGACTTTGCTTCGAGCGTGGCGCGATTGCCCTCGTATGCGCAATCGGGATCGAGGTGCTGGCAATTAGCCTGCTTTGCGTTGCTGGAAAGAGCGGCTGCGCGCGCCCGATATCCCCGATTTGTCTTGAGAGAGGTTCCTTCGCTGCATCGAGAACGGCAACTCGTTCGAGCGCTTGTGCCTCCGCCGTTGCATACGTAAGAACGATGGGGAAACTGCTCCTGCGTTCTCCTACCCTCGCCGTATGCGCGATTGCAATGTCGGCGACGATGCTGGCCCCGGCTCTGGTCGAGATGTTTCCTGACGCTGATAACGTTTCCGCTGTTCGGTATAGGGATGGGGAGCTCCGTTCAATAGATCGGTATCTAGAGCAGAACGCTGCGAATATGGACGTCGAGGGCAAAGCGGCCCTGGAAGACATGCGGGATGCTCTTTCGGGTTTCGTGTACGCGCCTATGCCTGCGGAGGGGTTTCGAAGCCTTGCGACGTACGAGCGCGCTCGAGGTGAGCTGGGCGCGGCAGATGCGACTCTCCTGCAATCGATCGGAATCGAGCCGGAGACTCCTTCTCGTGCGGAGGCGCGCGCCCTTCTGCTTGAGTCGATCGCGAGCTTGCCGGACCCCAAGGTTTACGAGTTAAGTACGAAGATGCCCCCATTAATCCTCCTTTCGTATCTCCAGGCAGCGCTTCCCTCCTTATTTTTGCTGTTGCCCGTGGTTGTCACATCGCTCGCGTGCACCCACCTGCAGTGTCGTTCCCTTCTGGTTCTCCAGATCCCCGCAACAGCGCATGTGCGTTTTCTGACGGCTGTTGCGCTGGCTCTCCTGCTTGGCTTGGTGCTGCTTTTGGTGTCGATGGTTCCCGCTGTCGTTGTGTCCGTGATTAAGAACGGTGCGGGTGGATCGGAGTATCCCGTCGCTCTCATTCGGGCGGGAGCTTCGACAACGTCCATGGTGGGGGAGGCGGTGTTGTGCAGTATTCCGTTGCTGGTCATGGCATACGGCGTGATTTCCGTCGTCGCTGCGTTGACAGCAGCGATTAGCCGCAACCCCGTTGTCACCGGAATGGTTTGCGCGGTTCTCTTGGTGTTGGGTTCGTTGAGCGCTCATGTTGAAAGCGTGGGCATGGGCGTCGCGCTGCTGGCTCCATTCGCCTCGTTTGATCCCGCTTCCCAGGTGGGGACGATTGGGTTCCTTGGGCGAGGGACGAACGCGATGCCTTTTGGAGAGGTCGTCGGCGCATCGGGCGCTCTGCTGGTGGTCTTGGGCGCCGTATCTCCGTTGATGGTGCGCCTGAGTGTTCCAAAGATCGAAAGGGGATGATCTCGATGATTGACCTTCAAACGCTGACGATCTCTTATGGAAAGAAGGTGCTCGTAGATTCGGTGAACGCTGAGTTTGCCCCGGGTACGGTCTACGGTCTCGTCGCTCCGAACGGGCATGGAAAGACGACGTTGCTGCGTGCGATGGCAGGTTTGCCGGGTCCTCGCGTGGACGGGAGCATCGTTCTGGATGAGGTGCAGGGTACGGGTGCGAGAGAGGTCCGTTCTATGATCTTCTATGCACCTGGTGAGGGGACGCTGCTGTATCCCGGATTGCGTGCGGAAGATCACCTCAAGATGGTTTGCGATATGTGGCCGCATGCTCGCGATATCGAAGAGATAGTGGAACAAACGCAGATAGGCGAGTTCGCGAAGATGAGGATCCGCACTCTGAGCCAGGGCATGAAGCAGCAGCTTACCCTGGCGATTGCGTATGCGACGGGCGCGCGGTACCTTCTATTAGATGAGCCCATGAACGCGCTCGACCCCAGCAGGGTGGACTTGCATTCCGAGATTCTCAGGAAGCTGGCCGATTCTGGTACGTGCATCATCATGTCATCCCACATCTTGGATTCGGTCGATAGGCTGTGCGATGAGATTCTGTTTTTGAAGGATGGGAGGCTCATTAGAAGCATTCCGCAAGATGATGCTGCGCCGAAGTCTCCTGGATCCCATTTCGCAAAGCCTGCCGGACGCGCCGAGGGTGCGCTAAGCACGTATCGGCGACTCTACGAAAAGGGCGGGTAGAAATGCAAGTTAAAAATCTATGTGGCCAATGTGATATCGTTGAACCCGCATATCGATACCGCTCAGCCATTCGCCTCGCCCCCGTCGCACGTATCTTCATCCGGT
>USHZ01000012.1 GCA_900554595.1 uncultured Collinsella sp.
TCATCCAGGCCGATGCTCAGCTGTCTTCACTGATCGATTACCGCTTTAAGCATCATTTTCGTGCCGAGCGCGGAACGCACGGTCAGGGCGCCCGCCGCAACGGAAAGAGCGGCGAGGACCTTATCTTGAAGGTTCCCATGGGCACCGTGGTGCGCGAGCTCGACCCCGAGACGCAGACCCCGATGTTCGAGATTGCCGACTTGGTTCACGACGGTGAGCGCGTCGTCGTAGCACCCGGCGGCGCCGGCGGTCTGGGCAATACGCACTTTGTGACGTCGGTGCGCCGCGCGCCCGCGTTCGCCCAGCTGGGTGAGCCGGCCGAGGAGCACTGGATTGAGCTCGAGATGAAGCTCATGGCCGATGCCGCGCTCGTTGGCTTCCCCTCGGTGGGTAAGTCCTCGCTTATCGCGCGCATGAGTGCCGCTCGACCCAAGATCGCCGACTATCCGTTTACCACGCTCGTGCCCAACCTGGGTATGGTGCGTGCCGGCGAGTACTCCTATGTCGTTGCCGACGTCCCCGGCCTCATTGAGGGTGCGAGCGAAGGCAAGGGTCTGGGCCATCAGTTCCTGCGCCACATCGAGCGCACGGCACTCATCATGCATGTCGTCGATATGACGGGCGGTTTTGAGGATCGCGATCCGGTCGAGGACTATCGCATCATCAACCGCGAGCTCGAGCAGTATGGCGCCGAGCTTTCGGAGCGCCCGCAGATCGTCGTCGCCAACAAGTGCGACGCGCCGGGCACGGCTGACAAGATTGCCGACCTCAAACGCGCTGCGCTCGACGATGGGCATATGTTCTTTGCTGTGTCCGCCGTGACGGGCGCTGGCCTCAACACGCTGATGCTTGCCGTGGGCGAGCAGGTGGCTAAGCTGCGTGCCGAGTTGGCTGTCTCCGAAGAGCCGGTCGATCTGCGCGACGATGAGTGGGAGCGCCGCCGCCTGCAGCGTGAGAAGCGTTTCCGCATTGTTCAAGAAGAGCCCCACGCCTTCCGCGTGGTCGGTCGCGCCATCGAGCGCATGGTCATCCAGACCGACTGGGAAAACGAGGAGGCCGTCATCTACCTGCAGCATAAGTTTGCGCGCATGGGTGTTGACGACGCGCTCGAGAAGGCCGGCTGCCGTGCGGGCGACGAGGTCCGCATTTGCCAGCGCGCCTTTGACTTTGAGGGCGCTGAGGACTTCTCGGAGTACGAGGAGGAGCTTGGGGACGAAGGCGTTGAGGTCTTTGACGTAGCCGATGCTGCGGACGAGGGCGTCGAGGTTGTCGATGCGGCGGACGTCGCGGATGATGTCGAGACCCCGGAGGGCGAGTAAGTCATGTCGCTGCGCGGTGGAATTGGTCTGCCTGAGCTGCCTATCAAGGATGGGCAGGAGTTTCGGCTTGGCATTATGGGTGGCACCTTCGACCCGATTCATTACGGGCACTTGGTTACCGCCGAGCAGGCGCGCGAGTCGCTCGACTTGGACGCCGTGCTCTTTATGCCGGCCGGCTCTCCCGCCTTTAAGCTCGACAAACCGGTGACGCCTGCTGAGGACCGTTATGCCATGACGGTCCTCGCCACCGCTGCGAATCCGGCTTTTTTGGCGAGCCGATTCGAGATCGACCGTCCGGGCGTGACCTATACGGCCGATACGCTTCATGCCCTTCGCGACTTTTACCCGCCTCAGGTAAAGCTCTACTTTATTACGGGCGCCGACGCGATTATCGATATTGTGACCTGGCATGATGCCGACCGAATCGCCGAGCTTGCCACGTTTATTGCGGCGACGCGACCGGGCTTTGATATCGATACTGCTCGCGCGCGAATCAAAGAGTCAGGCCTGCCGTTTGACGTGCGGTATATCCAGATTCCGGCGCTGGCGATTAGCTCGACCAACATTCGCAAGCGGGTTGCCCGTGGCATGAGCGTGCGCTATCTTACGAGCGAGTCCGTGCTCGGCTATATTCGCAAACGCGGGTTGTATACCGATCTGGGTCAAGAAGATTTTGAGTGATGGGGGTCTACGTTGTCGGTAGAAGATCAGTTTGAGGGCGATGAGCGCGCGCTGCTCAAGCGCATTCAAGAGCTACTCGATGTGCGTATGAAGGATAAGCGCAAGCGCTACATGCATTCGCTGGGTGTTGCTGAGACCGCGCTTCATCTGGCCGAGGTCTACCGCGTTGACCGCTTTGATGCCGCTGCCGCTGGCCTGATTCATGACTGGGATAAGGTACTCTCCGATGACGAGCTCGTGGCCCGCGCGTTGCACTACGGCATTAAGGTTGCCGGCTCTCCTTCGGCCGCGACGCCGCTGCTGCATGGCCCGGTTGCCGCCTATGAGCTTCCGCAGCTATTTCCCGAGCTATCGCCAGCCGTTTTCCAGGCTGTCGACCGTCACACGGTGGGCGCCTGCGACATGACGCCGCTCGATATGGTGGTCTTTGTGGCCGATGCCATCGAGCCTAACCGCCATGGTGATTATGCCCACGCGCTGCGCAAGATGGTGGGGGAGTCGACGCTTGACGAGTTGTTCTTCTCCTGTTTTGCGCAGGGTCTGGTCTACGTGATCCAGTCCGGGCGCTATCTTTATCCCACGGCTATTACGATTTACAACCATTACGCCCAGCTGCGCTAGCTCGGGTGTGTCTAGAAAGAGGTATTCCATGGCCGATGAGACCATGACTGACGAGCAGATTCTTGAAGGTGTGGAGCACAAGAGCTTCGTTGCCACGTCCGACCGCACCGCTGCCTCGCTGTCCGCGAGCGGTGTCGCCGCCGAGGATGTCGCCCGCGCCGCCGCGCAGGCCGCCTACGACAAGAAGGGCGAGGACGTGCAGGTGCTCGATCTGACCGAGCTCTCCGACGTGTGCGATTACTTTGTGATCGCCACCGGTACCAACAACCGTCAGGTCGATTCTATCGTCGACGAGATCGAGGAGAAGGTTGCCGAGGCCTGCGGTGAGCACCCGTTCTCCATCGAGGGCCGCGAGCAGAAGACCTGGATGCTCATGGATTACGGCTCGGTTGTCGTCCACGTCTTCACCCCCGAGGCCCGCGACTTCTACCGCCTCGAGAAGCTCTGGGGCGACGCTCCCCAGCTCCCCCTCAATCTCCTCTAGGACCTTATTTGGGCGGGGCTTCTCTAGAGCCACCCTCTACCGTTCGCCGGGCAGTTGCACTACCTGCAGCTGCCCGGCTTTCTTTTTGCCCAAAACGCAAATCATTGGGAGGAGAAGCGGGATTGGCGGCCGAAGGATAGGGCGGTGTCGCCGAATTTGTCTCGGACGGCGTCGATGGCGACGGAGAGGTCGCGGCGGTCGCTGGATTGGGCTCCGCGGTCATCGATCTCGCAGAACAGGTCGGTTTGGATACCGCCTTGGTGGTTGAAGTCGCTCATGCCGATACCCGCTAGACGCACGTGCATGCCTTCTTGCCAGATATTGTCGAGCAGCTCGAGCGCTACGGCCACAAAGATATTCTCGTCGTCGGTGGGGTGGGGCAAGCGGCGCTGTGCCGTGCGTCCGCTGCCATACGAATACTTGAGCTTGAGCGTTACGGTTCCGCCTGTCAGCCCCTGACGGCGCAGGCGCCGCCCAACCGACTCGCCGAGCAGCGCGATCGCCGCCTCGATATCCCCACGCTCAGTCAAATCCTTCGCAAAGGTGCGCTCATTGCTCACCGATTTAACTTCACGTTCCTCTTCCAGGCTGGTGACCTCGGATACTTCGAGCCCCAAAGCACGTTGACGCATACGCTCGCCATTCACGCCAAAGATTGCAGCCAGGGTGGACTCTGGCGCGCGTGAAAGCTCGCCGAGCGTATAGACGCGCATGCGACGCAGTCGCTCCTCGGCTGAACGCCCGATTCCGCTCATGGCAGATACCGGCAGCGCGGCCAAAAAGCGCTGCTCGGTTCCGGGGCGCACGATGGTCAGCCCAAACGGCTTGTCCCGTTCGCTTGCGATCTTTGCGACCGTCTTGTTGCAGCCCACGCCAATGGAGCAGGTCACTCCCAGCGCCGCCACGCGGTCGCTTATACGCCGCGCAACCAGTAGCGGGTCTTCGGGCGCAAAGCGGCCAGGCGTGATATCGATAAAGGCCTCGTCGATGGATACGCGCTCAACGCGCGGGGTCTCGTCGGCGAGAATCGCCATGACCTGCGCGCTGACCTCGTGGTAGCGATCGAAATGCCCATGCGTCCAAATGGCCTGTGGGCACAGACGCCGCGCCTCGGCCGAGGCCATGGCAGAATGCACACCAAAGCGACGTGCCTCGTACGAGCACGTGGACACGACGCCGCGTGATTCGGCGTCTCCGCCCACGATGAGCGGTTTGCCGCGCCATTCGGGATGATCGAGCATCTCCACGCTCGCAAAAAATGCATCGAGGTCCATCAGGCCCACCGCCGGACCCGTCCAGGGCGGCGGCGTGACGCCCGCAGCATCCTCATAACCGTATGTATGTTCGCGTCTTTCCATGTCATGAGTATACCGCGCAGCTCATGTGGGGTGCGTGTATGTGCTTGCAAATCGCGAATTCTTGTCTAAGATATGGATTTGCCCTCGACTACACCGAAGAAGTTGGTCTCACGGACTTCACCTGCCCGCGTCGATGGCGTATTATGTTCAACTGTTTGTTTGTAGTTGCAGCCTAAAGCTGCTTGGTTGGAGGAGTTTCCTTTGGCAGTCAAGATTCGCCTTGCTCGTCACGGCGCTAAGAAGCGTCCGTACTACCGTGTCGTCGTCGCCGATTCCCGCGCCCCGCGTGACGGTCGTATCATCGAGGAGGTTGGCCGCTACAACCCGATGACCGCCCCCAAGACCATCAACCTCGACCTCGAGAAGATTGCCGACTGGCAGTCCAAGGGCGCTCAGCTCACCGACGCCGTCGCCGCTCTGGTCAAGGCCGCTAACGAGGGCGAGAAGACCGAGACCGTCGTCAAGAAGTCCAAGAAGCAGCTCGCCAAAGAGGCCGAGGCCGCTAAGGCTGCCGCTGAGGCCGCTGAGGGCGCCGAGGAGTAAATCGTGCCTGAGGTTGACGCTGCACAGCTCGAGGGTGAGGCAATGCTCTCAGATCGCATCGCCGATCTCGTCGAATATCTCGTTGTTCAGATCGTCGACGACCCGGATTCCGTGAGCCTCGAGGTCATCGATGGTGACGACGCCTCTACGATTGAGGTTTCGGTTGCCGAGGATGACGTCGCTAAGGTCATCGGCCGTCGTGGCCGTACCATCAAGGCCATTCGCACGCTCGCCCGTGCACTGGCCGCTCGCCTCGACACCGCTGTCGAGGTAGAGGTTCTGGGCTAGGACCTTGAGGTCCCAGTACAAAAACATCGCCCGTGTGGTCAAGCCGCACGGAAGGAAGGGGGAGGTCCTCGCGCAGCCGCTGCGGGGGCTTCCTTCTGTATTGGAGCCGGGTATGCGTGTCGCCTTGACGCCGCCGGCGCTCAAGCGCGACCGTTTTTGCACGGTCGTGTCCGTCACCGATACGGGCGATGGCGATCTGGTCTCGTTTGAGGGCATAGATGACTTGACGGCCGCTGAGGGCATCACCGGATGCTATGTGCTGGCCAATCGTGACGACTTCGAGCTCGATTCGCTCGACGCCGCCTATATCGACCTTATGGGTCGCGAGGTGGTCGATGAGCGCTTTGGCTCGCTCGGTACGATTGTCGAGATCATGTCGACGCCCGCTAACGATGTTTGGGTTGTCGAGGGCGATCGGTACGGCGAGGTGCTGATTCCCGTGATCGAGCAGGTTGTGCTCGATCTTCCCGACACAGGAACAATTTCCGTCCACGTTATGGATGGCTTGATCGATATGGACAAGTAGGGAGGACAGCATGCTGATTGAGACCCTTTCGGTCTTTCCCGAGATGTTTGAGCCCGTCATGTCCACGTCGATTTTGGGCCGCGCCCGCAAGGCCGGCCTTTTTGATTTTAAGGCGTATAACCTGCGCGACTGGACGCACGACCGCCATCGCACCGTCGATGACGAGCCGTATGGCGGCGGGCAGGGCATGCTCATGAAGGTCGAGCCCATTGCCGAGGCAATCGAGGCCATCAGCTCCGAGGGTCCCAAGCCCACCGTGGTGTTCTTCACCCCCTGCGGGGAGCCCTTTACGCAGCATGTGGCCGAGCGCCTGCTCAAAAGTGAGCGCCTGCTGTTTGTGTGCAGCCGTTACGAGGGCGTCGACGAGCGCGCATATGCGTATGCCGATGAGCGTCTGTCGATCGGCGACTACGTGCTCACAGGCGGCGAGCTGCCCGCTATGGTCGTGGCCGATGCCGTCGTACGGCTCATTCCCGGAGCCTTGGGCGACGAGATGAGCAACGTGGACGAGTCTTTCTCGACCGCCGAGGACGGTGGCCTGCTCGAGTACGCGCAGTACACCCGCCCCGCCGAGTTCAATGGCGAGGGCGTGCCTCCAGTGCTCGTAAGCGGCGACCATGCCAAGGTCGATGCCTGGCGTCGCAAAAACGCCATCGAGCGTACCTGTCGTTGGCGTCCCGATCTTATCGAGACGGCACGCCTTACGGTAGAGGAGCGCGCGTACGCGCAGGAGATCCTGGACGCTTCGTATTCACAGAGCGAGGAGTGAGAATGGTTCCATCGCAGCATTCCGTGCTAAAGGGTGCGTTTGAGTGGATCGTGGTCGTCGCGATCGCACTGGTCGCCACCTTTTTGATTCGCTCGTTTGTGGTCGAACCCTTTGTGGTGCCTACCGGTTCCATGGAGTCCACGATCGAGATTGGCGACCAGATCCTGGCGCAGAAGGTGACGCTTGAGCTCGGGCAGCCCGTCAAACAGGGTGATATCGTGGTGTTCCACAACCCCGATGCCACGTCCGAGCATGACGTGCTGGTAAAGCGCGTCATCGCCACGGCCGGCCAGACGGTTGACCTGCAGGACGGCAAGGTTGTCGTCGATGGCCAGGCGCTCGATGAGGACTATACGACCGGCATGAGCTGGCCGCTTTCGGTCCAAGCCCCCGGCGCTCAGGTGAGCTATCCCTACACCGTCCCTGACGACTGTGTGTGGGTGATGGGCGACAACCGCGAGAACTCTGCCGACTCCCGCTACTTTGGCCCGGTCGACCGCTCCGACTTGATAGCCGTTGCACTTGTGCGCTACTGGCCGCTCAACCGTATCGGCGCTATCGACTAAAAACCGCTATAGTACAGTACCTAACCGTGTAATCGTTTCGACGAGGGGATATTAGAGGCATGAACGCTTCATCGCTTTCCTTCCAAGACATCATCCTGCGCCTCCAGCAGTACTGGGGCGAGCAGGGCTGCGTCATTATGCAGCCCTATGACTCCGAGGTCGGTGCCGGTACCTTCCATACCGCGACCACGCTGCGCTCGCTCGGTCCCGCCGAGTGGCGCACCTGCTATGCGCAGCCCTGCCGCCGTCCCGCCGACGGCCGCTACGGCGAGAACCCTAACCGCATGCAGCACTACTATCAGTTCCAGGTGCTCATCAAGCCCTCGCCGGTCAACGCTCAGGAGCTCTACCTGGGTTCGCTGGCCGCCATTGGCCTGGACCCCAACGACCATGACGTCCGCTTTGTCGAGGACGACTGGGAGAGCCCGACGCTCGGCGCCTGGGGCCTTGGCTGGGAGGTCTGGCTCAATGGCATGGAGGTCACGCAGTTTACGTACTTCCAGCAGGTGGGCGGCATCGAGGTTGATCCCGTGCCCGTCGAGATCACCTATGGCCTGGAGCGTATCGCCATGTACGCCCAGGGCGTCAACTCGGTCTATGACCTGGTGTGGAGCTACCTGCCCGACGGCACGCCCATGACCTACGGCGACGTGTTCCTGGAGAACGAGCGCGAGTTCAGCGCTTACAACTTTGAGGTCGCCAACGTCGAGATGATGCGTCAGAAGTTTGACGACTACGAGGCCGAGTGCCACTCCTGCTTGGAGCGCAAGCTGCCGCTGCCGGCGTACGACTGCGTCATGAAGTGCAGCCATGCCTTCAACCTGCTCGATGCCCGTGGCGCGCTGTCCGCAGTCGAGCGCGCCAACTACATCCTGCGCGTCCGCGCCGTCGCCAAGGCGTGCTGCGAGGCCTATATGGCCGAGGTCGCCGGAATCAACGAGAATGCCGATCAGGAAGGCGAGGTGGCGTAAGCCATGGCAGACGCTAAGGATTTCCTGTTTGAGATCGGTACGGAGGAAATGCCCTCTGCACCGCTGAACAATGCCGTCAAGCAGCTTGGCACCATGATTGCCAAGGGTCTCGACGAGGCCGGTCTGGCGCACGGCGAGGTCCGCGTGATCTCGAGCCCGCGTCGCCTGGCTGCGCTCGTTGCCGACGTCGCCACCGCGACCGATGAGGTTCACGAGGTCAAGCGTGGCCCCGCGGCCAACATCGCCTTCGACGCCGACGGTAACGCCACCAAGGCCGCCCAGGGCTTCGCCCGCAAGTGCGGTGTGGCTGCCGAGGATCTGGTCCGTCGCGAGGACACCGACGGCCGTGAGTACGTCTTTGCCGAGAAAAACATTCCTTCCGCCCCGGCCACCCCGATCCTGACGGCCCTGTGCGAGAAGACCATCGCCGGCCTGCAGTGGCCCAACTACCGCTCCCAGCGCTGGGGCCACGAGCACGCGACTTTCGTGCGTCCGGTCCGTTGGATCTGCTGCCTTCTGGGCGAGGACGTCGTGCCCGTGTCGTTTGCCGACGTGACGAGCGGCAACACCACGCGCGGCCATCGCGTCCTGGGCCCCGGTGACCATGTGGTCGCCAGCCCCGACGTCTACGAGCAGGTGCTCGAGGACGCCGGCGTGCTTTCTGCCGAGCGCCGTCGTGAGGCCATCCTTGCCGGTATCGCCGAGGTCGAGGCTGCGCGCCCCGGCTGCCAAGTCGATACGCCCAAGAAGGTCTTTGAAGAGGTCATCAACCTCTGCGAGTGGCCGACGGTGCTCGTCGGTACCTTCGATGAGGAGTTCCTCAAGGTCCCGCATGAGATCATCTGCGAGTCTATGCTCACCAACCAGCGCTACTTCCCGATTTATGACGGCGAGGGCAAGCTGACGCGTGAGTTCGTGGTCGTCTCCAACAGCAAGCCCGAGAATGCCGAGCGCGTGATCGACGGCAACGAGCGTGTCGTGCGCGCCCGCCTGGACGACGCCAAGTTCTTCTACGAGGAGGATCTGAAGATCTCCCTCGACGAGTTCCGCGAGCGTCTGGCCAAGGTTGCCTTCCAGGAGAAGCTTGGCAGCGTGCTCGCCAAGTCCGAGCGTATTGAGCAGCTCGCGCTCGCTATTGCCCGCGAGGCTCACCTGGGTGCTCACCTGGCAGCCGACGCCGGCCGCGCCGCTCACCTGTGCAAGGCCGACCTGGTGTCCAACGCCGTCGTCGAGTTCACGAGCCAGCAGGGCGTGATGGGCGGTTATTATGCCTCCGCGATGGGGGAGAACGACGAGGTCGCCCACGCCATTCGCGATCACTATCGTCCCCGCTTTGCCGGCGACGAGCTGCCCGAGGGCACCGCTGGCTGCATCGTGGCCTGCGCCGACAAGCTCGATACCATTGCCGGCATTTTTTCCATCGGCGAGCCCCCGACCGGCTCTTCCGACCCGTACGCGCTGCGTCGCGCCGCCATCGGCATCATCAACATCCTGCGCGATCGTCTGCCGATTGACCCCACGTCGCTCATCGACTTTGCGCTCGAGCTCTATAGCGAGCAGGGCATTGAGTTTGACGCCGCCGAGGTTGCCCAGCAGGTCCGCGACTTCTTCCACGGCCGTCTGGTGAGCATGGCTCGTGACGAGAAGATCCCGGCCGATACCGTCGCCGCCGTATCCGCGGTGCACATCATTGCCCCGTCGGTCTTCTTCGCCCGCTGCGCCGCCCTCGACGAGGCCCGCAAGAACGACGCCGAGACCTTCGACAACCTGGCGACTGCCTACGCCCGCGCCGCGCATATCTCCAAGCCCGAGCTGGGTGCGGAGTACGACCGCAGCCTGATGGGCGAGGTCGAGCTTGCGCTTGCCGACGCCTCCGAGGCCGCTCAGACCGCTGTTGATGCCGCCCTTGCTGCCGAGGATTACCCTGCCGCGTTTGCCGCTCTGGCCGCCCTGCGTGCCCCCATCGACCGTTTCTTTGACGAGGTGATGGTCATGGACAAGGACGAACAGCTTCGCGATAATCGCCTTAAGCTGCTCAACCGCTTCGAGGCCGTTTTCTCCGGCATCGCCAACATCGGTGAGCTTGCCCGCAAAAAGTAAGCTAGCCTGCGCATAAGCGTAAAAGGAGCCCCGCATGGATTGCCCGTTCACCGCTCGTCCCACCGTTATTGTTATCTCCGATTCGCTCGGTGATACCGCTTGTGAGGTAGTGCTTGCGGCGTCCGGGCAATTTGATGAAGGGGCTTTTCGTGTTTTACGTCTGCCTAAGGTGACCTCGGTGGAGCAGGTCAAGTCGTTTGTGGGCCCGCGAGTCGATGCCGACCATCGCGATATCGCCGTGTTCCATACCATCGTCGACCCGGCGCTTCGTGCTCGCGTGCTCGACTACTTGGGCATGTTGCACATTCGCTCGGTCGACCTGATCGGCCCGTCGCTCGCGGTACTGTCGTCGCTTATTGGCGTGCCGCCAAAAGGAGTGGCGGGTGTGATCCATAAGACCGATGACAGGTATTTCCACCGCATCGAGGCCATGGAGTACTTTGTCGAGCACGATGACGGGCGCGGCTGCGATGATCTGTCGGGTGCCGATATCGTGCTACTGGGCGTATCGCGCACGTCCAAGACGCCGCTGTCGATGTATTTGGCCTATCAAGGTTACAAGGTTGCCAATGTTCCGTTGGCCCATGGCATGGAGCCGCCGAAGTCGATTTACGAGGTCGACCCGATGCGCCTGTTCGGCCTGATTTCGACCGTCGATGTGATTTCCGAAATTCGCGATAGCCGCTTGGGCGATGACTACGCCCGTGCCGTTGCCGGCTCCTATGCCGAGCCCGAGAGCGTGCGCAGCGAGCTCGAGGAAGCTCGTGCCCTCATGAAGCGCCTAGGCTGCTTTGTGGTGCGTACCGACGGCAAGGCCATCGAGGAAAGCGCTGCCGAGATCATTAGCCACTTGGAGGAAATCCAAGAAGCTCGCGCCCGCCGAGCCACCCGCCGCGCCTAATATTAGTAGCATTTTGATAAAGCGATTTAGCAAAAACATCGCATCTGACCTGCTTTTTTATTGTGTTGGTATCTTCATAAGGTAACCAACTTTACCTACCGTTTACCGCCAGTTTTAGCACGTTTACCAAACCGCGCATCCTCTGCTCAAGCCCGTTCAAATCCGGCCGTATAGTTCCCTCACGGCCCGCATCCGGCGGGTCGATTCGTTACCACGGTCGTGCGCGAGAGCGCATGGAAGGGGAAGTATCGTGAGCGATTGCAAGAGGGTTTACCGTTTTGGAACCGATGCCCAGGGCACTTGTGTCACCGAGGGCGACAAGTCCATGAACTTCGTGCTTGGCGGCAAAGGCGCGAACCTTGCCGAGATGAGCCGTATCGGCCTGCCGGTTCCCGGTGGCTTTACCATTACCTGCCAGACCTGCGTTGAGTACTCTGGTGCCGGCAACGTGTGGCCGGAGGGCGCGCTCGATGAGATCGTTGCCGCCGAGGTCGACCTTGAGGCCCGCTGCGGCAAGAAGCTTGGCGACGCCCGTGACCCACTACTCGTCTCGGTACGCTCGGGTGCTCCGTTCTCCATGCCCGGCATGATGGACACAGTCCTCAACCTGGGCCTCAACGACGATTCCGTCCAGGGCCTTATCGCCCAGACGCAGAACCCGCGCTTTGCCTGGGATAGCTATCGTCGCTTTATCCAGATGTTCTCCAACGTCGTCATGGGTGTTGACGCCGACCTGTTCGAAAACGCCCTGACCCAGGCCCGCCTGGTCGCCGGCGTTCGCGTCGACTCCGAGCTATCGGCCGAGGACCTGCAGGAGCTCGTCGAGACCTTTAAGAGCATTTTCTCTGAGAACGTCGAGGCCGCCCTGTACCCCGAGCTCGAAGTCGCCGACGGCAAGCCCGTCTTCCCACATGATCCGGAGCTCCAGCTGCGCCTTGCCATTCAGGCCGTCTTTGGCAGCTGGATGAACGAGCGTGCCTGCATCTACCGCAAGCAGCACGGCATTTCCGACGACCTTGGCACCGCTGTCAACGTCCAGGCTATGGCCTTTGGCAATAAGGGCGAGACCTCGGCGACCGGCGTCGCCTTTACGCGTAACCCGGCCGACGGCACCAAGGAGTTCTACGGTGACTTTCTGGTCAACGCCCAGGGCGAGGACGTCGTTGCCGGCATCCGTAACACCGAGCCCATCGCCGACCTCAAGACCACCCCGGGCCTCGAGTCCGCGGGTGAGGAGCTTGAGCGTGTCTTCCTGACGCTCGAGGATCACTACCGCGACATGTGCGATATCGAGTTCACCATCGAACAGGGTAAGCTCTGGATGCTCCAGACCCGCGTGGGCAAGCGTACCGCAACCGCCGCCCTGCGCATCGCTATCGAGATGGTCGGAGAAGGCCTCATCACCCGTGAGGAGGCCGTGAGCCGCATCGACCCTGCGCAGCTCGACCAGCTCCTGCACCCGCAGTTCGACTCCTCCAAGAAGTACGAGGCGCTCGCATGTGGCCTTAACGCCAGTCCCGGTGCCGCTGTGGGCGAGGTCGTGTTCTCGAGTGACGACGCCGTCGCACGTTCCTCCGAGGGTCACAAGGTCATTCTGGTCCGCTGGGAGACCAACCCCGACGACCTGAAGGGTATGGTCGCCGCCGAGGGTATCTTGACGAGCCACGGTGGTAAGACGAGCCATGCCGCCGTTATCGCCCGTGGCATGGGTACCCCCTGCGTCTGCGGTGTCGAGCGTTTCCATATCGACGCGGCCGAGAAGGTCGTGCGTATCGAGGGCAGCGATCGCGTGCTGCACGAGGGCGACATCATCTCCATCGACGGAACCCAAGGCATTGTCGTTGATGGCGCTGTCGATTTGGTCTCCGCTGAGCTTACCGGCGATCTGGACACCATCCTGTCCTGGGCTGACGAGATCCGCCTGGACGAGACCGCAGGCCACGCCAACCACGTGCGCGTCAACGCCGACAACCCTGAGGACGCTGAGCTCGCCCTCGAGTTTGGTGCCGAGGCCATCGGCCTGTGCCGCACCGAGCACATGTTCCTGGGCGACCGTAAGAACATCATCCAGAGCTTTATCCTTTCTGACGATGAGGCCGTGAAGCAGCAGGCCCTGGCCGATCTGCTCAAGGTTCAGACCGAGGACTTCTTGGCGATGTTCAAGACCATGTCCGGTCGCGATGTGGTCGTTCGCCTGCTCGATCCGCCGCTTCATGAGTTCCTGGATGATCCTCGCGAGCTTGAGGTCGCCATCACCAAGAAGGAGGCCGCCGGCGCCAGCGAGGAAGAGCTCGCCGCCCTGCGTGCCCGCCTGCGTCGTATCGACGGCATGGTCGAGTCCAACCCGATGCTCGGCCTGCGCGGCGTGCGCCTGTCCGTCGTCTTCGGTGACCTGCCGCTCATGCAGGTTCGTGCCGTGGCAACGGCTGCCGCCCGCCTTATCAAGGAAGGCGTCGACCCGCGTCCCGAGATTATGGTCCCGCTCGTTTCCATTACGGCCGAGCACGTTCAGACTCGCGAGGTCATCGAGCGCGTGATTGCCGAGGTTTCCTCCGAGGAAGGTGTCGAGCTCAACATTCCCGTGGGCACGATGCTCGAGCTGCCGCGCGCCTGCATGGTCGCCGACGAGATTGCGCAGCACGCCGACTTTTTCTGCTTTGGCACCAACGACCTTACGCAGACGACTTTTGGTTTCTCGCGTGACGACGCCGAGGCCAAGTTCATCCCGCTGTACATGCATAAGAAGATCTTGAAGGACAACCCCTTCGAGACCATCGACTCGGCGGTGCTGGAGCTCGTGCGCATGGCCGTCGAGAAGGGTCGCGCCACCAACCCCGGCATGCACTTTGGCGTGTGCGGTGAGCACGGTGGCGACCCTAAGTCCATTAAGGGCCTGTTCAACGTTGCCGATGTGGACTATGTGTCCTGCTCGCCTTACCGCGTGCCCCTGGCGCGTCTGGCTGCCGCTCAGGCCAAGC
Organism: uncultured Collinsella sp.; assembly: GCA_900554595.1. Lineage (GTDB taxonomy): Bacteria > Actinomycetota > Coriobacteriia > Coriobacteriales > Coriobacteriaceae > Collinsella. The sequence goes on from USHZ01000012.1 coordinate 14,106, forward strand.
TCGAGGCCAAGCGTTCCGCTTAACTGAGCCGCGTTCCATTTGCGCCTTTTACGCCCCCCTTCGCGCCGTCGCGCCCCCTGTGGACGCGGCGGCGTTTTACGTTGGTCCAATACATTGGCAACTGACGGGAGGACTGCGATGAAAAACCTCACCAGGTATTTGCAACGAGCGCGTCGGGGAGCACGGATGACCCTGTGCTGGATGGTCGTTGCGGTCACGGCGCTTTGCGGGATGCCGACAGCCGGTTTTGCCCTTCAGGATGAATCACGCGACGAGCTCTATGGCGACGTGGTCAACCCGCTCACCATTACGGTCAACGATCGCGACTGCACGTTTGTAGATATCGATGACGGCAAGCTCGAGGGCCGTACCTCGATGTACGACAACGTCTCGTTCTACACGGCCGCCGTCAAAAAGGTGCTACCCAACTGGGCATCGCTTGCCTATAACATCCTTGGCTATGGCGGAGGCGACGACTCCAAGGACTTTTTGTACTGGGACCACGCCGGTAAGGGCTTTGAGAAGGACTTCGGTAAGGGTCACTACATCTATCTGTATGATGCGCTTTCGGGCGGCAACGGTGAGCATTCCGACGGCGCCGACAAGTCCATTCAAAGTGGCCTGACGTCGGCGAAAGGCCTGAACGCGGTCTATGAGCGCCTGACCGAAGATATCGCCGACTGCATCGGCCACAAGCTGACCGGCGAGGATTTTCGTAAATACGTGCCACTCGACGCCCTGTCGCAAGACACGAGCGAGCAAGACGTGATCTATGCCACCATCGCGTGCGTGGATAAGCTCGGCGGCACCTATCAGTACGATTTCAATGGCTTTGGCATCGCGTTCTATAACTTTAGAGTTCAGCAGCTCAACAGCGTGAACAAGCTTAACTGTGCGCCCGAGGACGCGCCGGGCTATTCCTTTGTCGATTCTAAGACCGAGCAGGAGCTCGTAACCTCGGCACTTAACGTCGGCTATGAGGACGCCTCGCAGAGTATCACGCTCGCCCGCGGTACCGAGGAGACGGTCGGCACGAGCACCTCCGAATCCACATCGTATTCCAAAGGCGGCTCGTGGGGCGCATCGGTAAGCCTCAAGGAGTCGCTGGGCGTGCCCGGAACGGTGAGCGAGGAGATCGAGACCTCGTTTTCGGCCGAAACCACGATGTCCCAGTTGTGGGAGGCGAGCAAGACCGAGGAAAAGTCGATCACCACGACGGACAATCAATCGGTCACCGTCAATATGACGATCCCGGCGCACACGCAGGTCAATAGCAAGCAGACGAGTTCTACCACAACGCTTTCCGAGGACTATGACCAGCCGGTGGGCGTGACGTTCGACGTGATTATCTTTAACATGAACGGCGAGTGCTACGACGACAACGCCGCCGTGCAGGAGTTCCATACCGCCGGTTATGACCAGCGCTCGTTCTACACCACCTTTGGCGATCAGTCGACCGACGCCGTGCAGAACCTGTTCCTGCGCTCAATCGCCCATCGTGGCGACGACGGCTACGATACCACCGCCGGAAACGTCACGAGCTGGTCGTATCGCACCAACAACCACATGGTGCGCGCCATCGATTGGAATTCGGTCCTGGCCGATCGCGAGGTGCCTTCGCGCAACGGTGGCGCCCCGCGCACGTGCAACGTGCTCAACGACATGGCCGCGACCTATCCCATGTCCATTACGGGTTCCAATCTGTCGTTTGAGTCGGTGACAGTCGATACGCAGCTGGGTACGCCGCAGCCTATTAAGCCCATCTCCAAGATTCTCGTGTCGCTGCAGACCGATAAGACCCGAAGGCTTACGGTTGGAGACGAAGACCCCATCTCTTCCTATCGCGTGCGTGCAAGGGACGAGGACGATGTTGACTACTACGGCTTTGTGAAGTCGTCGGGCGACTGGCGTGTGGTCGATAAAAAGGGCAAGGAATGTAAGTCCGACGTCATCGAGATCCAGACCGACCCTGTCACCCACGAGCAAGTCGTGGTGGGTAAAAAGGCCGGCACCGCCTACGTAAAGTACTTTATCCCCGAGGACACCTATGTGGACGTGAACGGACATGTCTCGACCAATGACGAGATCGACGCCGCGGCCTATAAATATAAGGTAAGTGATGTGGCGCCCGAGCCGTTTAACGGCAGCATCAAACTCGAGGGCTCGGCACAGACCGTCGTCGGCGTCGAGGAAAATCTCAACGGCATTGAAGGCCTAACGGCTACGGTCTATGACACGACGGGTAAGGAAGTCGATAGAGTCTGCAGTTGGGAGGCCCAGGAGCTCGAGAGCAAGGGTATTTCGGTCGCGACAGACGGCGCGATGACCATCTCGCAACCGGGCACCTTCCATGTTCGCGCCTTTATTGACGGCGTGTATTCCGATTGGGCCGAGGTCATCGCCGCACCCGCACCGGTCGACCCAATGACGACCGTGGTCGAGACACCGGTGAGCGTTACGTCCGTATCTTCGGGGGATTCTTCGGCAACGACGGATAGCACGGCTCCTGCCCAGGGAGAGCAGGCCGCTTCCGAAGCGAACGCGGCCGAGTCTGCTCCGGCGAGCGACGATGCCACTGCATTGGCTGATGACACCGCGCCCGCTGCCGCGAAGGATGCCTCGCCGATTCCTACGGGCCTCGTTACCGTTTTGACCGATATCTGCCGCTACGGCATCGATCACGGCCTCATCAGCACATCAAATAGGGAAGAGATGACCAAGCAGGACTTCGACATCTTGGGCATCCTGTACCTGATGGCGGACAGCCAGGACCTGGTGCCCCAAGACGCCGAGGACGCGATGAGCGAATGGGTCCGTGACAACTATAATGACGACGAGCTTGCCACCTGGAAGCAGCATGCGCTTTCGGTGCTGCTCGAATACGGCTATATCGCGCCCGGAACGACCGTGGCGACGCCGACGACTGATGCTGCGGACGGCGCATAAGTGCAGAAAGAGTGCGTGTTTTTGTCTTTTTGCGTACGGGCAAAATAGTTCTTGCAGCCAAGGTCGTGGCGTGTATACTCGAATACGTTTGTTCAACTACGTGCCGGCCAAGGTGGTACGGCACCTCTAGAAGAGTAAGGAATTGCACATGGATTACATCCGCGCAATCGAGCGTCAGCAGATCCGCGAGGACATTCCTCAGGTTCGCGTCGCCGACAACGTCAAGGTTCACTACCGCATTAAGGAAGGCGACCGCGAGCGCATCCAGGTTTTCCAGGGTGACGTCATCCGCATGGCCGGCGCCGGTGCCCGTGAGACCTTCACCGTCCGCAAGATTTCCTTCGGTGTCGGTGTTGAGCGTACCTTCCCGCTTCACAGCCCCAAGATCGCCAAGCTCGAGGTCGTCCGTCATGGTCGCGTCCGTCGCGCCAAGCTGTACTACCTCCGCGACAAGGTGGGCAAGGCTGCTCGCATCCCCGAGAAGCGCTAAGAAGATCGCAGCGTCTGTCCACTCGTTTGGACAAAAGGGTCACCTTCGGGTGGCCCTTCTTTTTATCTGATTTGCATGCAAGGAGGCCCCGATATGGCCAACATGACGAGCTCGGTTTCGGCATCGCAGGTTGCCGGCGAGCTGGCGAGCGCCACGTTTGAGGAGATCCCCGCCCTCGTGGAGCATTATCGCGAGGATCCGCGCCAGCAAGTGATCAAGGCTTGCGAGCGCGCCCTTAAGCGCCATGCCAAGGAACTTGCCGAGCGCGAGCGCGTCAACGGTATGTACGAGCTGATGCACGAGCTCGGTGGGGATGGCGTGGTTGTGGGTGTCGACGAGGTGGGTCGCGGCTCGGTGGCCGGTCCTTTGACGGTGTGCGCCGTGTGCCTTCCCATGGAGCCGCGCGTCTGGGGCATCAACGATTCCAAAAAGCTCACGCCGGCGCGCCGCGAGCTGCTCTCGGTGAAGATTGCCGAGGTCGCGACGGCGATTGGTTTTTGCCATATCGCGCCTGCCGATATCGACGATATGGGCATGGCCCGCGCCATCCGCGCTGCCGTCGCGGGCGCCGTGGCCGATACGGGGCTCGAGCCCGATTGCGTGCTTATGGACGGTAACCCCTTGGGCGCCGTTCCCAACGAGCGCGACGTGGTGAAGGGCGATGCCAAAATCGCCTGTATCGCCGCGGCGTCCATCATGGCCAAGGTCACGCGTGACGAGATGATGGTCGAGTACGACGCCGAGTACCCCGAGTATCATTTGGCCGAGTCGAAGGGCTACGCAAGTCCCGAGCACATCGAGGCGATTCGCAAACATGGACTTTGTCCGCTGCATCGTGTGAGCTTTTGCGGAAACTTTCTGCAGACTGAGCGCCTTTTCTAGGCCAATTGTGGAGACAGGGACCTCTGGCGTTTTATAAACCTGCTGGTAGCGGGCCGTATGCAACAACATTGCTGCGTACGGCCCGTTTTTTGACGGCATTTGGTCAGCTTTTAGTTAGCTTCCGGTACTTACCCGCATGAAAGGTGCCCTCATCATCGGGGCACTGCAGTGTGCGGGAAAGGAGACCCCATGAGTGCCGCAAGCAAAAAGTGCAAGACACAGCAGCTCAAGAAGCGTTGGGAAAACGGTGAGCTCGACTGCGGGGCGATTACGCCCGAGTTTATCAAGGGGCTCAGTCCCCGCGAGCTCGGCATGCTGGGCGAGCTGATCACCATCGATTACTTTAACGAGCGTGGATACACCTTGTTGGAGCAGGGCTATCGTTGCATTGAGGGCGAAGCCGATCTGGTGCTGCTCGATGAGCTCGATGATGTCGTGGTGATGGCCGAGGTCAAGACGAGACGCGTCGCCCTGGATTGCACCACGCGGGTCTTTCCCGAGGAGGCCGTGGACGCCCAAAAGCAGCGTCGGTATCGCCGTATCGCAAGTTGCTATCTCATGGAGCACTATCCGCTCAGGTCGATTCGCTTCGATGCCGTGGGCGTCACCATCCGCGGCGGGCATATCGCCGAGATTGAGCACCAGTACAATGCGTTCGATTGGCAGGTGTCGTGATGGCGTTTGAGACGTTTGCCGTACACGCGGCCTGTATCCGCGGCGTCGAGGCAATTCCCGTCACCGTCGAGGTTTCGCTTGCCGGTGGCGTTCCGGGCATCCAGATGCTCGGCATTCCGAGTATGGAGGTGATGGAGTCGCGCGGGCGTATCCGGTGCGCTATGCGCTCGGCAGGCTTCGAGATCCCGCGCTCTGGCATTACCGTCAACCTGGCACCCGGCGATATCCGTAAAACTGGCAGCGGTTTTGACCTGCCGATTGCCGTCGCGGTTCTGGCGGCCGATGGGCAGATTCCCCGTGACAACCTCGATCGCTGCCTTATCGCAGGTGAGCTTGGTCTGGATGGCACCGTGCTGCCCGTCAAAGGCGAGGTGGCGTTTCAGCTGTTGGCGCGCGATATGGGGCTTTCCTTTATCGCCGGCAGGTCCGATCAGCATGTCCCGCTTGCGGGCGTTGACTGCGGGTTTATCGACCATCTATCTCAGCTTGCCCACGGCATGGGGGATGCTGCACGGCATTATTTGGATTCTGAAGTGCTCGAGGCGACCTTTGATCCCGAGCTCGATTATGCCGACGTGCTGGGTCAGGAGGTCGCCAAACGTGGCATGGCGCTTGCGGCCGCCGGAGAGCTCGGCCTGCTCATGATCGGCTCGCCCGGTTCGGGCAAGACCATGCTTGCGCGGCGCATGACGGGCATTTTGCCCGAGCTATCTCTCGAGGACCAGCAAGAGGCGCTTTGCATCCATTCGGTCTTGGGCGAGAACATCGATGGACTGCTTGCGGGGCATCGGCCCTTCCGCAGCCCGCATCACAGCATTTCGACCGCGGGACTCATCGGCGGCGGGCGTCCGGTGCATCCGGGCGAAATTAGCCTTGCTCATGGCGGCGTACTCTTTTTGGACGAGCTTGCCGAGTTTCCCACCGGCGTGCTGCAGACGCTGCGCCAGCCCATCGAGCGTGGGTACGTGAGGATCGTGCGTGTTGACGGGGCCTTTACGTTCCCGTCGCGCTTTCAGCTGCTAGCCGCGAGTAATCCCTGCCCCTGCGGGTTTTTGGGCGATCGCGAAGTGCCGTGTCGCTGTTCCGCTTCGATGGTCGAGCGCTATCGGGGCAAGTTGCGCGGTCCTTTGGCTGATCGTATCGACATGATGATCGATGTGACTCGCCCCGATCCTCAGGTGATCATTGAGGGCGCGGAGGGTATGTCATCGGCCGATCTGCGCGATTACGTCGTGCGTGGGCGCGCCTTTCGCGCCTGGCGTGAATCCCGTATGGACGATGCGGACTCCGAGGCCGAGGAAGATGAGTCGCGGTCCATTGACGGCGTCGTTTCGACCTTTGGGCTTGATGAGGCCGCCGAGAAATGCGTGCTTGGCTTGTCGAAGCGCACACATCTCACGGGTCGCGGCATCGTGCGCCTGGTACGCATCGCGCGCACGATCGCCGATATTGCCGAAAGCGAACGGGTTTCGCAAGATCACGTGCTCGAGGCGGCGATGTACCAGGGAAGGAGGGACCAATGATGGCCGAGGGGACCTTCGAGCTGCATCCAGGTGATGCGTTGTATCCCGAGACCGTTTTGGAGCTTTCTGATGTACCCCAGACGCTCTATGTGCGCGGCAACGCCGAGGTGCTTTCGACGCCTGCGCTATCCATCATCGGTGCACGTAAGGCATCGCCGTATGGTCTCGCTGTGGCGGAGCTTGCGGCCAAGGTAGCGGTTGAGGCGGGAGTGACGGTGGTCTCGGGCGGCGCGGTCGGTTGTGACCAGGCCTCGGGTTGGGCTGCGGTCAACGCCGGGGGCAAACACGTCGTGGTGCTGGGGACGGGCGCCGACGTGGTCTACCCGCGTTCGAGCGCGGGGCTTATTACGCGCACACTCGATACGGGCGGCGCGGTCGTTTCGATTTCGCCGTGGGGTATGGGACCGCGTAAGTTCGCCTTTCCGCGCCGCAATCGCGTGATCGCAGCCCTGTCGCAAGCCCTCTTTGTATCCGAGGCGGGTATGCCCTCGGGTACGTTCTCCACGGCGGAGGCCGCTATGGACCTGGGGCGTGAGCTACTTGCTGTGCCGGGCTCCATCCTTTCGCCCGAGTCTCGCGGGACCAACTACCTCATCGCTAACGGAGCCTGCTGCATTATCGACGAGGAATCAATCGAGATGGCCATCTCGCGCATCTACGGCACGCTGCGCTACTCGCGTCCCGATGCACCCGGCATCGCCGATCTGGACCCCACGCAGCAGGCCGTGATGCACGCGCTTATCGCCTCGCCGCTCAAGGTCGACGACATTGCCGCGCTCGTCTCGCTTGATGCTGTCGGCGTGCTCAAGCTCTTGGGCTCGCTCGAGCTCGAGGGTCTTATCGAGCGCATGATGGATGGAAGGTATGCGCCCTCAAAGTTTGCGCTTCACGCCCAGACGCCCTTCGGTCACAATGGAAAGCGTGTCAATTAGAAAGGTGTTTGCAGATGCAGTTCGATCAGGTGACGGTTATCGGTGG
>USHZ01000013.1 GCA_900554595.1 uncultured Collinsella sp.
GCGTGCTCGTCGAAGATGTTGATCTGCGGCAGGTCGTGGGCCTGACCCATGGCGTAGTCGTTGGGGTCGTGGGCCGGGGTGACCTTAACGAAGCCGGAGCCGAAGTTGGCGTCGACATGCCAATCCTCAAAGATAGGAATCTCGCGGTTGACGATCGGCAGCATGACGGTCTTACCCACGAAGGCCGCCTTCTCGGGATCCTTCGGGGAGACGGCAACGCCCGTGTCGCCGAGCATGGTCTCGGGGCGCGTGGTGGCGACGACGATGTAGTCCTGGCCGTTGACCGGCTCGGTCAGCGGGTAGCGCAGGTGCCACAGGTGGCCCTTCTCGTCCTTGTACTCGGCCTCGTCGTCCGAGATAGCGGTAGTGCAGTTGGGGCACCAGTTGACGATGCGCTTGCCGCGATAGATCAGGCCGTCGTGGTACCAGTCGCAGAAGACCTTGCGCACGGCCTGGGCATAGTCCTCGTCCATGGTGAAGCGCTCGTTGTCGAAGTCGACAGAGCAGCCCATGCGCTTGATCTGCTCGACGATGATGCCGCCGTACTCGTGGGTCCAGTCCCAGCAGGCGTCGACAAACTTGTCGCGGCCAATCTCCAGGCGGCTGATGCCCTCGCTCTTGAGCTTCTTGTCGACCTTGGTCTGCGTGGCGATACCGGCGTGGTCGGTGCCCAGCACCCAGCGCGTGGACTTGCCGCGCATGCGAGCCATACGGACGATGGCATCCTGGATGGAGTCATCGGTGGCGTGGCCCATGTGGAGCTTGCCGGTCACGTTGGGAGGCGGAATGGTGACGGTGCAGTCGCCCACGCCCGCGCGGCGCTTGTAGTAGCCGCCGTCAAGCCACTTCTGCAGAATCGCCGGCTCGTTGGTCGACGGATCGTAGTTCTTGGGCATTTCTTCCATATATCTCTCCCTGTCCCATCGGGGAGGAATGTAGGCCCGATTTTCGCTCGGTCAGGTCCTGCGCAAGACGAAAGCCACATTAAGTGGCTTTCTTTGCGTGCGGAATCTACGAAAAGTTAACCCGTGCCGCCCGGCCAGGCCCTAGGTTTACTTTCCTGCCGCCAAGATGGCGTCTTGAGTGTCTAGATACTTAGCTGAAATGATTTGAGCAGAGGGGAGCTCCTTGTTGGAAGGGGCTCCCCTCTGCTTTGGTTACTGTGGGACAAATTAATCAGTAGTGTTTGTCCCAAATCTTAAGTATGTGGGGGCTTGCGTCTTGGGCGAGCTTGCCTTACGGAGTGCTTCCCTATTTCGCGTCGGCCCAGGTTATGCCGGTGCTGGCTTCGGCGATGAGGGGTACGCGGAGGTCTACGACGTGCTCCATGACGTCGCGGACCATGGCGGTGAGGCGCTCGACTTCGTCGATGGGGCACTCAAAGTCCAGTTCGTCGTGAACCTGTAAGATCATGTGGGCGGCAAAGCCCTCTTCTTCCAGGCGGCGGCTTACGCGGGCCATGGCGATCTTGATGATGTCGGCGGCGGTGCCCTGCATGGGGTGGTTCATGGCCGTGCGCTCACCAAAGCCGCGGAGCTGTGGGTTTTTGGCCTTGAGCTCGGGAATATGGCGTCTGCGGCCATACATGGTCTCGGCGTAGCCCGTCTGCTTGGCGCGTGCCACCACATTGTCGAGGAACGTACGCACGCCCGGGTAGGCCTCATAGTAGCGATCGATCATATCGCGCGCCTCGGCCATCGAGATATGCAGCGACTGGGACAGACCGTAGGCCTGCTGGCCGTACACGATGCCAAAGTTCACGGCCTTGGCGCGGCTGCGCAGGTCGGGCGTCACCTCGGACACCGGCACGCCAAATACGCGCGCGGCCGTCTCGGCATGGAAGTCCTCGCCCTCGTTGAAGGCGCGCACCAGATGTTCATCACCCGAAAGATGCGCGAGCAGGCGCAGCTCGATCTGCGAGTAGTCCACCGCCAAAAAGACGCTACCCTCGCCCGCCGAAAACGCCGTCTTGACGGTACGGCCCAGCTCAGAGCGCGTCGGGATGTTCTGCAGGTTGGGATCGCTCGAGGACAGACGCCCCGTTGCTGTGATGGTCTGGTTGTACGTGGTGTGCACGCGACCGTCCCCACGGCGCAGCGGACCTAGCGTGTCCAGATAGGTCGACTTAATCTTGGACTTCTCACGCCAGTCCAAAATCAGACGTACGATTTCATGGTCACGCGCAAGGTCGCTCAGCACCTTGGCGTTGGTCGAATAGTAGCCGCGCTTGGTCTTTTTGAGGCCCTTGGTCGGAAGCCCCATAACATCAAACAGCACGTGCGAGAGCTGCATGGGGCTGCCGATGTTAAAGGTCTCGTCGCCAGCCAGGTCGCGAATGCTGCGCTCGACCTCGGCTATCTGAGTCGCCAGGCCCTCGGACAGGCTGTGCAGGCGGTCGGGGTCCACGAGCATACCCGCGCGCTCCATCTTGGCAAGCACCGGCACGAGCGGCATCTCGATGCCATCGAACACGTTGGCGGCATTCTCACGGGCCATGCACTCGCGCAACGGCGCCACGAGCGCCAGCGTCAGGGCCGCAGTACGGGCGGCAGGCGCCGGAGCGTCCTCGCCAGCACCCTCTGCGCCGCGCGCCGCAGGCAGCGCCATCTGCAGATAGGTATCAGTCAGATACGCCTCATCGAACTCGGAGCGATCGGAATCCAGCAGATAGGCGGCAACCACGGTATCGAAGATGCGCGTGGAATCAGCGGACAGCGGGTCCATGAGCTCGGGCTCGGAAGAATCGATGGGAGAAAGCTCATGCAACAGCGTCTTCATATCCGGGCTCGCCACGCGACCCTCCATAAACAGACGCGCGAGCACGCCGGCAATCACGCCGTGGACGAAGTTGAAGCCCTCAACCTCAGCCGCCCCACCGCCGTCGCCCTCCTCGAGCGCGAACAGGCCCTTGGACGTCGCCAACCACAGCGTGCGCGTCAGTCCAAAGAGCGCACCCTCTTCCTTGTCGTCGTCCACCACGACGGCGACCCACTCGCCGGCATCAATCGCGCGGGAGACCTCAGCCGCAATGGCACCAAGCGCGTCAGCATCGCCGGCGGCTGCGCAAACCACCGCAGGTATCTCAAACACACTGGCAGCAGCAGCCCCGCCCTCGCCGTCGATCAGCGCCAAGAAACGGTTCTGCATGGCGGTGATGCCAAGCGTACCCAGCGCCGCCGAAACCTCATCGGCAGAAAACGCCGGGAAGGACGTCGCCTCAAAATCGAGCTCAACGGGCGCATCGGTGCGGATGGTCGCCACCTTACGGCTCAGCAGCGCGTCGTCGATGTGTGCGCGCAGGTTTTCGCCCATCTTACCCTTGACCTCGTCGGCGTGCGCGATAACCTCGTCCAGGCTACCGTACTGCGCAATGAGCGCGCTCGCCTTTTTGGGGCCGATGCCCGGCACGCCGGGGATGTTATCGGACGTGTCGCCCTTCAGGCCATAAAAATCGGGCACGAGCGCCGGTGTGATGCCGTGATACAGGTCGTCTACGCTCTCGGGCGTCATGATCGCCACGTCGGATAGACCCTTGCGAGTCGAGACCACGTTGACGTGCTCAGTCACGAGTTGATACATGTCGCGGTCGCCGGTCACCAGCAGCATGTCGCAGCCGGCCTGCTCGCCCAGGCGCGCCATAGTGCCCAGGATGTCATCGCCTTCCCAGCCCTCGGACTGCAAAATCGGCACGTTGAGCGCGGTGAGCAGCTCCTTGATCATAGGGAACTGCGCATGCAGATCGGGGTCCATAGGCGGGCGCTGCGCCTTATACTGCGGCAGCATCTCCATGCGCACGCGCGGCTTGCCCTTGTCAAACGCCACAACAACGCCGTCGGGATTAAAGGCGTCAATCATCTTGAGGAACATATTCAAAAAGCCAAAGATTGCGTTGGTGGGACGACCGTCCGGCGCGTTCATGGTGGGCGGCACGGCGTGGAAGGCGCGGTGCATGAGCGAGTTGCCGTCGATGACGGCAAAGGTACGGCGCTTGTCAGACATATTGAATACCTCGCTTTGGGCTGGGCACGGTTTGCTCACACCAGTTTACACGCTCCCCGCCCCACGGCCACCGCACATCAGGCTTCCCTGCCGCCGCGGGCCCGAGCGTGATACGATGGCTCACGGTACATCAACCAGCACGATCGATCCGAAAGGAGCCTGCGTCATGGAGCGTCCCTGCGCATGGAAAAAGTACACGCCACAGCAGATCGAGGAGCTCGAGGAGCTTTGCCGCGGCTATAAGCAGTTTTTGAGCGAGAACAAGACCGAGCGCCTGTGCGTCAAGACCGGCATCAAGATGGCCGAGGAGGCGGGCTACGTCAATCTAGAGACCGTGATCGCCGAGGGCCGCGCGCTCAAGGCCGGCGACAAGGTGTACGCCGCCAACCACGGCAAGGACCTTATGCTCGTCAACCTGGGCACCGCCCCGCTCGAGCAGGGCTTTAACATCCTGGGCGCCCACGTGGACTCGCCGCGCCTGGACCTTAAGCAAAACCCCGCCTTCGAGGCCGGCGACATGGCTTATCTCGACACGCACTACTATGGCGGCGTCAAGAGCTACCACTGGGTGGCCTCCCCGCTTGCACTCGTGGGCGTCATCTGCAAAAAGGACGGCACCACCGTCGACATCAACATCGGTGACAAGGCCGACGACCCAGTCTTTACCATCTCCGACCTGCTGATCCACCTCTCGAGTGAGCAGATGGCCAAGCCCGCCAAGGACGCCGTCGACGCCGAGATCCTCGACGTGATCGTGGGCGGCCGCCCCGTCAAGTTTGACGAGGACGACAAAGACGCTCCCAAGGAGCCCGTCAAGCAGATGTTCCTGGATATCCTCAAGGAGCAGTACGACGTCGAGGAGGAGGACTTCCTCTCCGCCGAGATCGAGGTCGTGCCCGCCGGCCCGGCCCGCGACATGGGCCTCGACCGCTCCATGATTCTGGGCTATGGCCACGACGACCGTGTCTGCGCCTATCCGTCCATGCTCGCCCAAATCAACGTCGCCAACGTGGAGCGCACGAGCATCACACTCATCGTCGACAAGGAGGAGATCGGTTCCGTGGGTGCCACCGGCATGACGAGTCGCTTCTTCGAGAACACCGTCGCCGAGATCATGACGCTCGCCGGCGAGGACAGCCCGCTGGCCCTGCGCCGCGCACTCGCCCACAGCCGCATGCTCTCCTCTGACGTGTCCGCCGGCTTCGACCCGGGCTACGCCGGCAAGTTCGAAACCAAGAACGCAGCCTTTATGGGTCGTGGCCTGTGCTTTAACAAGTACACGGGCAGCCGCGGCAAAGGCGGTTCAAATGACGCCGACGCCGAGTACGTGGCCCTCGTCCGCGACATCATGGACGAGGCGGGCGTTGACTTCCAGACCTGCGAGCTCGGCCGCGTCAACGCAGGTGGCGGCGGCACCATCGCCTACATCATGGCCAAGTACGGCATGAACGTCATCGACTCTGGCGTTGCCGTCCTGTCCATGCACGCCCTGTGGGAGGTCGCCAACAAGGCCGACATCTACGAGGCCTATCGCGGCTACAAGGCCTTCATCGAGCGCGCGTAACCTCACGCCCCAGCTCAATCACCCCTTTGCATGGCGGTGTCGACGTGTTTGGTCGACACCGCCATTTTTGTTTTCGAGCCGCCCTAGGACGATAGACGCGTCACAGACCTGAAACAAACGCATCTTCTTCTTGACTATACCTAGTAATCTACTAGTCTTGTAGGGAATTAATTGGCGCCTACAGCGAAGGGGTTGACACATGAAAAAGAAGCATCTCTACGAGACCCTCCTTTGTATGGGCCTTTTCATGTGTAAGCCCGAGTTCTGCTGCGAATAAGCGTATAAGCGAAGCCTGTTCGCGGTAGGCCCTCGGGCGCCCCGCCTTTAGCACCCCAATAACTCGATAACCGTAAAACGCACGATGTCTCTTGCACATCGCGCTCCCAACGTCAGGAGAAAACCATGTCTGTAATCAACCAAAACCTCAGCAGACGCAACTTCGTTCGCGGCATTGGCACGGCTGCCGCACTCGGCCTTTTCGCTCTTACCGGTTGCACCGGAGGCAGCAAGTCGGCAGGCTCCGCTGCTGCGGGATCGGCGTCCGCGTCGGCCAAAACGCCCGACACGCTCACCTTGGGCTCCGGCTCGGCCGTAAGCACGCTGAGCGTCAACCAGGAAGCCGGATCTGCAAACTATCAGCTGGCAGCACTTTTCCAGGAGGGCCTGACGGGACTCGACGCCGAGGGCAAAACCATCCCGGCGCTTGCCGAGAAGTGGCACAGCGAAGACAACAAAACCTGGGTGTTCGACCTACGCCAAAACGTCACCTTCCATGACGGCAGCGCACTCACCGCAGACGACGTGGTCTTCTCCATCGAAACCGCTCGCGATGCCACTCTCTCCCCTGGCCTCTCCACTTACTGGCCGGCCTACGTCACCGGATCATCGAAAACAGGCGAGAATCAGGTGACGATCACGCTCGATTCCCCCCATGCCGACTTCCCAGACCAGGTTTCCAATGCAGCTGGCCTCTTTGTCACCTCGAAGGCGTTCTGGGATGAGGCGGGCAACGACTACGGCTCGTCCAAGGGGCTCATCCTGGGAACCGGCCCCTATCAGGTCACAGAGTTCGACTCTTCCAGCCACGTGACGCTGGAGCGCTACGATGGCTGGTGGGGCTCGATCACGGCTCCCAAGACGGTGCGCATCGATTTCATCCCCGAAGACTCAACGCGCCTCCTCGCGTTCCAGGATGGGTCCATCGATGTTTCTCTCACCGTTCCGGTGACAAGCGTCGACGAGTGGGCTCAGGACGGGTCGACGGTCTCCAAGTACTCGGACCGCTCGTATTACGGACTGACCTTCGATCAAAGCGTCGCGCCGTTCGACGATATCCACGTTCGCCGCGCCGTCGCCCATGCGCTCGACAAAGAGAAGATTGTCTCGGGCATCCTCAAAGGCTACGGCGAGGTGGCCACCGGCATCGATTCGCCCGAGCAGCTCGCCGGCTGGGCAGGCAGCGCCAAGGAGGCGCGCAAGCTCGTTGCCGATCTGGGCGCCGTCGAGTTCAGCATTAAGAAAGCCAAAACAGAGCTCAAGCAGTCGGCACACGCTGACGGCTTCAAGACGACCCTCACCTACCCCACAGGCTACCCAGCCGTCGGCAAGGCCTCAATCGCCCTGGCCGAGCAGCTCAAGAGCATCGGCATCGACGTCGACGTCCAGGAGCAGACGCTCGACCAATGGCTGAGCGAGGTTGGCAACGGCGAGCAGGGCATGGCCTGGATGATCTACAACCCCACCACCTCCACCCCCAACGAGGTGACATCCTGGCTGCTTGCCGCCGGCGGAGCGGGCACGAACCCAGCCAACTGGACCGACGAGGACGTTGCGGCCAAGACTGACTCCATCGGCCAGCTCACCGATGCAAAAGAACAGCTCGACATCGTGCTGGAGACCACGAAAGCAGCTCTTGAGCAGGCTATCTACGCCCCCGCATGGTGGGGGCAGGCCGTCGTGGCAAGCAAGCAGGGCATAACGTTCAAGGATTCCGGAACGTTCTGGCTCGCAACGCCCTGGGCATCTGAATTCAGCGCCGAATAGGCACTCGGCACAAACCTTTAAGGCGGATGAATATGCAAGCGTTGAAGATGATAGTCAAGCGCGCGGCAGGACTTCTTGTGCTGCTAGCCGCGCTTTCGATCGTGACCTTCGGGTTGCTCTATCTGACAGGGAGCGACCCCGCACGCTCCCTTGTTGGGGCCAAACAGGTAAGCGAATCGCAGCTCGAGGCAATTCGGTCGCGTTATCACCTCGATCAGCCCGTATGGACCCAGTATCTCTATTGGGTCCAAGGGGTCCTGAGCGGCAGCCTTGGCACCTCGACCCGCACGCAGCTGCCCGTCACAGATATGATTTCGCAGCGCATGGGCATCACCCTCGCGCTTGCGCTCATGGCACTTGTCCTCGCCCTTGCCGTAGGTCTTCCTTTGGGCATCATTGCAGCGAAGCATGCGGGCTCATGGCAAGATCGTCTCATCACGACTATCTCGATAGCAGGCCTCAGCGCCCCGAGCTACGCCATCGGTTTGCTTTTGCTCTATGTGCTCTCCGCACGGCTTAAAATCTTCCCTATCTATGGCCAAGGAGACGGAAGCCCTCTCGACACGTTTAGACATCTCATCTTGCCGGCAGTAACCCTCGCCATCGGCATCATCGCCAGCGTCGTCAAGATTTCGCGCGCATCCCTCATCGACGAGATCGGCTCGGACTATACGCTATTCGCACGCTCGCGCGGGGTCTCCGCCCTGTCCGTCACGCTTGGTCAGCTGCAAAACGCCGCACTGCCCGTCCTTACCTCTTCCGGCCTGCTCATCGCCTCGCTTATCTCGGGAACCGTCATTGTCGAGACCATGTTTTCGCTTGGCGGAATCGGAACGCTGCTTCAGCAATCGGTAACGTTTGGCGACATTCCCTGTGTGCAGGCCATCACGCTCCTCCTGGCGAGCGTGATCTGCATCTCCACCGCAATCGTCGACACCTTGGCGCAGCTCGCGGACCCACGCCTGAGAAAGCGCGCGGAGAAGCCGCGAGCAGCCGCGACGATCCCGTCGTTCAGCCCGATACCGCAAAAGGAGGCCGAGTAACATGGCCCATCGCATACGCCGGACCTTTCCGCTTCTGCTCGCAGTCCTCTGGCTGCTCATCGTAGTCGCACTCACCGTCTTTCCCCAGCTCAGAGACGGTGCACTCACACAAGACCTCGCTCTAACCGAGGCCGCCCCAGGAACCGCGGGGCATCTGCTGGGAACCGACGCGCTCGGTCGCGACGTGGTCAGGCTCACCCTCGCCGGCTCGCGCACCGCGCTGGTAGGCCCTGTGGTCATTGCCCTTAGCGCCATGACGATCGGCGTTGTTCTTGGCCTTTCGTGCGCCTACTTTGGCGGCCCGCTCGATTGGGCTGTATCGCGCATCGTCGAGCTCATGCTCTCGCTGCCCACGCTGTTGCTCGCCATCGTCATCGCAGGCATCCTCGGCGGATCTTACGCCACCGATGTACTGGTATTCGTGATTCTCTACACCCCCTACGAAATCAGGCTTGTCCGCGCTGCCGCGCTGCGACACATCCACGACTCGTTTCTCGATGCGGGCAAGCTCCTCGAGCTGAGCCCGGCACGCATCATGTTCCGGCATCTGCTCCCCATCATCCAACCTGTCGTGGTGTCCGCAGTGTTCCTCGATATGTCCAACGCATTGGTCTCGCTCTCCTCGTTGTCGTTCTTGGGAATCGGCATCTCTCCACAGCAGGCAGACTGGGGAAGGCAGCTCTCCGACGCCCGCTCGCTGATCTACAGCAATCCCGCCGCGGCTATCGCGCCCGCAGTCGTCATCATCGTCACATCGATCGCCTTAAACGTCATCGGTGACAACATCGCAGCAGGCAATCGAGAGGAGGCCCACGCATGACGCCCATTGAGCCGCAAGACCTTCACGTATCCATCAACGGAACCGAGCTGATCCAGGGCGCGAGCCTCTCGATACCCGCAAGCGCAACGGTGGGTATCGTCGGCGAGTCCGGGTCGGGAAAATCCCTGACCGCAAAGGCCATCTCTGGGCTCTTGCCGCGCGGCGCCCACGCCTCGGGATCACTCAAGATCATGGGCACCCCCATCGACCTCACGGCCCCCGAGCGCACCTGGGAGGCCCAGCGCGGATCGGCGATCGTCTGGCTTCCACAAGACCCCTTCTCTTCGCTCAATCCGCTGCGCACCTGCGGAAGCCAAATTGCCGCAGGCTCCCGTCTGCCCAAGGCAAAGCGACATGGGCAAGCCGAGCGACTTCTTGCCGACGTGGGACTCAGCCCCACCCTGTACGATTCCTACCCACATGAGCTTTCGGGAGGCATGCGTCAACGCGTGGCCATCGCCGCCGCGCTCGCGCCGCAGCCGCAGGTGTTCATCGCCGATGAACCCACCACGGCACTCGACGCCAGCACTCAAAAAGATGTGCTCGACCTTCTTCAAAGCACCTGCTTCAAGCGCGGCATGACCCTTATCATCATCACGCATGACCTTCCCCTGGCCGCAGACCGTGCAGACTACCTCGTTATCTTCGACAAGGGCCGTGTTGTCGAAGAGGGCCCAAGCGAGAAAATCACCACCTCGCCCCAGTCGAGCTACACTAAAAAGCTACTCGAGGCGCATCGCCGTCTGCAAAACGGCGATAACCCCGAAATCGGAGACACGGTGCTTTGCGTGGAGCACCTGACCCGTCATTTCGAAGGGAATCCCAAGCCCTCGGTAGACGATGTTTCCCTCGACATCCATGCGGGAGAGATTTTGGGACTGGTCGGAGAATCCGGGTCTGGCAAATCAACCGTCGCCCGTTGCGTGGCAGGACTCGAAAAACCCGATAAGGGAACCGTGGCCTTTTACGAAAAGGATTCCCGGCAGCCCCTTCCCTGGTCCCGGGAACAGGCGCAGCTCGTTTTCCAGAACCCCTTTGGCTCCCTCAATCCCGTCATGACCGTCGCTCAAACCCTCAAGGAAGCGCTACGGGCATCCGGCCGCGCAGACGATGCACAAGCCGTTAGAAACCTGATGGAATCGGTGGGGCTTTCGGCCGACCTGGCCGATCGAAAGCCCCTCACCCTCTCGGGCGGGCAGTGCCAGCGCGTAGCCATCGCGCGCGCCATCGCTCCCCAACCGCGCCTGCTCATCGCGGACGAAGCGGTCACCGCGCTCGATGCCAACATACAGGCACACGTTCTCCAGACCCTCCTTGGCCTGCGGAGTAGCCTGAATCTCGCCATCCTCTTCATCAGCCATGACCTGGACACCGTTCGCCGCATATCCGATCGCATCGCAGTTATGCAAAACGGAAAGGTCATCGAATCCGGAACGACCGACGCCGTTTTGAACCATCCCCAGCACGCATACGTGCGCAAGCTGATCGCAGCCATGCCCCCAGCGCTCGATTGAGGTGATCCACATGCCACCAACTTATCAAATCGTCGATTTGACGCCAGGGGCAGACCCGCGCGATTCCCTACCCTCCGGCCTTGCGTTGCCTGCCGGCACCCTCGCCGCCGCCCAAAAAGCTCAAGGCGCCCTACTGCGCACGCTCTTTACCGCCGCGGGCCCCGAAGGCACGGCAGCGCTGCTGGGCTACAGAAGGCCGCACACCGCGCAGCTTAAGCTGTGCGCGCTTGACGGCGACAGCTCGCTTTTCGACCAGCTCCTCCACCACGCATCGCAGGAGACCCAAAAGCTCGGCCTCGACGTCAAGACCGAGCTCGGCGATGCGTCCCAGCACCCTATAGTGGCCCCGCACGCCGTGCATCCTGCCAACTATCACCAGACGACCGAATTCACCTGCGGGCCGGTAGCGGTCCTCGACGCCCTGCTGCGCAAGGGCGTCGTTGAGCGCATTACGCGCGATGAAGAAATCGCACTTTGGCGCGAAGCCACCATGGCGGTCGCATGCGATCCCTATGGGCTTGCCCTCGCCTGCAAGCGTCGCGGCTTTACTCCTTCCGTATATGTCTCACGCACCGGATGCATTCTCGACCCCGCGAGCGACATAGGGATTCTCAACAAGGCGCTTGCCCGCGACACACAGTTGTCTTTCGAGCAACAGGCAAACGAAGAAGGGATTCCCACCCGTGTGGGCGACTTCGATTCCTCGGATATCGCGCGATTCCTCGACGAGGGACGCATTGTGGTTCTGCTTATCGACGAATGGCATTGGCATGCAGAGCGCTGCCCGCATTGGATTACCGTGACCGGGCGACGGAATATGCGTTTTTACCTCGATGACCCATGGCATGATCGCGAATACGGCGAGAGCGTCATCGACACCGGCAACCTTGCCATCGACAAGAACGATCTTGACTTGGTAAGTTCCTACGACGGCACCAAGGCGATGCTCGTCTTTTAAGATACGAATCCCCAAGCTCCTTCAAGCCAGAGAGAAGACGATATATATGGAAACGCAAGAGCAGCGTATACGACGCGAATTCGCCCAGCTCGTAAGCATGGACTCAGTATCGCTTAACGAAAGGGAGTGCGCAGACTGGCTCCGCGAGCGACTGGAAGAGCTCGGCTTTGAGGTCAAGGAAGACGACGCGGGTTCAAAGCTTGGCGGCAACGCAGGAAACCTGCACGCCTGGCTTGAGGGCACGACGGGCGAGGACCCCATCCTTTTATGCGGACACATGGACATCGTCGAGCCGGGACGCGGAAAGAAAGCCATCTTCCATGAAGACGGTACCATCACCTCGGATGGAACGACCGTGCTCGGCGCCGATGACATCGCAGCTATTGTAGAGATCCTCGAGGGGGTCCGCGCGGTCCTTGCCGCAGACCGTCCTCATCGAGGAATCGAGATCGTATTCTGCGTCGACGAGGAAGCCTATGACGGAGGCAGCAGGTCCTTGGACTTTAGCACGATAAAAAGCCGCGAGGCATATGTGCTCGATTTGGCGGGCACGCCAGGCACGGCAGCCATCGCAGCCCCGACGCTCATCTCGTTTGCCGCCACGCTCTTGGGCAGGGCCGCGCACGCCGGTTTTGAACCCGAATCCGGCATCAACGCCATCGCAGCTGCAGCACGGGCAATATCAAGCCTTAAACAGGGACGCGTCAACGACCACACGACCCTGAACATCGGGACGATCGAAGGTGGAGCCCAGGCAAATGTCGTGCCGGAAAGCTGCCGGTGCACAGGAGAAATCCGCAGCAGCAATCACGCCGAGGCGCTTGCGCTCATGGACAGCGTCGACCGAATCTTCTCCAAGGCCGCAGAATATCTCGGAGCACAGGTCTCGATGGCATCAGAGGTCCGCATCAAGGCATACCGCACGCGTATGAACGCGCCCGCGGTCGCCCGCTTCTTGAATGTCTGCGGCAAACTCGGCCTTGCAGGCAACCTCGTGGAGACCTTTGGCGGAAGCGACAACAACAGTTTTGCCGAGCACGGCATCGAGGGCATTGTGCTCTCATGCGGTATGATGCGCCCCCATTCCACCGCCGAATACGTTCGCATGGAAGACCTCATCGTCGGAGCGAAACTGGTCGAAGAGGTCATCGGCTAGCGGCGTTACGTCAACACGTCCGCGCGCAACATGTCTCTATCGTGCATAGGGCATGAAGCCATGGGGCAGGGTATACTGGATGCCGACCCTGCCGTCCTTTGACAGGGTGACCATATACGGGGAGCTTGCTGGGAGGTCGCCAACAAGGCCGACATCTACGAGGCCTATCGCGGCTACAAGGCCTTCCTCGAGCGCGCCTAATCAACCCCGCCCATAACTTGCGGTGGAATACGGATTGATTTGGTCTTCCAATAACCCAAGCAGACCGTATTCCACCGCAACTTTTTTGGCAGAGGAGAGTCCATGCTTCAAGTCATCATTTCGCCCGCCAAGCAAATGCGCGCGGCCCAAGATGCTTTTGAAGTCCTGGGCATTCCACCTTTTGCGCACGAGACGGCTCGCCTCCACCGCGCGCTGCTAGATATCGAACGAAATGAAGGCAGCGGCGGCCTGCAGGCGCTATGGAACGTGAGTGACAAACTGCTGGGGCCTTGCCTCAACACCCTGCATGAGTTCGGGCCCATCCTGAAAAACGGCGATCTCGACAATCCCGCACTCGCCCGTCACCTCTCCCCCGCCGTCATGTCCTATCACGGCATTCAATACCAGAGCATGGCGCCCGAGGTGATGGATTCCGCGCAGCTCGCATGGCTGCAAGACCATCTATGGATCCTCTCGGGCCTTTACGGATGCGTACGCCCCTTTCATGCCGTTGAACCGTATCGGCTGGAGATGGGCGCGAAGCTTGCCGTCGGCGATGCCAGAGACCTTTACGCGTTTTGGGGCGACAAGCTCGCGCGGGCCATCGCTCCGGCGGGCTCCAACGCTACGATCGTCAACCTCGCCAGCGCGGAATACGCCAAAGCCGTTCTGCCCCGCCTCACCACCGATGTCACGGTCGTCACATGTCTCTTTGGCGAAAGCATCCGCAACGGCAAGCCCATCCAGCGCTCGACCGCCAGCAAAAAGGCGCGCGGCTCCATGGTGCGCTGGATGGCAGAAAACAAGCTCGAGGATGTAAGCGGGCTCACCGCGTTCGACGTTGGTTATCGTCACTTTCCCGAGCTTTCAAATAAAAACACTTTGGTCTTCCTGAACGAACAGGCCTTGTAGGACCACCGCTACTTTTGAATGTGCTGCCTAGGCACGGCGTCTATTCCGCCAAGCCGTCGGCTTTGGCAACTTCGTTTGTCGAGCCGTCCTGATAGGTAATCTTGACATGCTCCACCTCGGACACCTTGACGCCCGACGGGGGCTCCAGGCGCCATTCCGTCAGGGCGATATCCATGGTCGTGGGCACATCCCTTTGATCTTTGAGCTTCACCGTGAGCGTTTTGAGCGCCGCGTCAAACGTCACGCGTTCGATTTCTTCACCTGGAATGGACCCACCACTCAGCTGCAACTGCACAAACTCATCGCGCGGGTACCAATAATCGCCCGGCGCGGCAACGGTATTGCCGCCCGTAACCTTCACCGTCATGATCGGCAGGGCATCATCAGCCCCAAACTCCCAGGCAGCGCCGCCGCGACCGCCAAACGTCCAGATACAAAAGGCAATCACCAGCACGGCAAGCACCGCAAAACCAATCGCAACAAGGCCATGGTGCGCACGGCTTTCCTCGGCCGATACATCCCATTGCGTCTCTCGATATAGATGCTTGTCTTCCATGTTCGCCTCCCCACAGGCACGCTCGTTGGCCCAATCGTACCCATTCAGGCTATACTTGAGCCCATGACATAACGGGGAGCTTGCAGGACAAGACGGCAGGCTGAGATTGGGCGCGCCCGCCCTGACCCGCAAACCTGATATGGGTAATGCCAACGAAGGGAGCCGTGCCAATGAGCACACAGACTGAGCCCAAGCTCGTCACGCAAATCGACTTCGCCCGCGCCGGGCAGATCACACCGCAGATGAAGGAGGTTGCCGAGCGCGAGCATCGCGACCCCGAGTACATCCGCGAGCGCGTGGCCGACGGCCGCATCGCCATTCCCGCCAACATCGTGCATATCAAAAAGGGCATGCGCGCCTTTGGTGTCGGTGAGGGCCTGTCCACCAAGGTCAATGTGAACCTGGGCATCTCGGGCGACAAGGCCGATGCCGCCGAGGAATGGAAGAAGGTCAAGATCGCCGAGGACTTTGGCGCCGACGCCATCATGGACCTCTCCAACTCGGGCAAGACGCGCCAGTTCCGCCAGCAGCTCATCGACGAGACGCCGCTCATGGTGGGCACCGTCCCCATGTACGACGCCATCGGCTACATGGAAAAGCCGCTGGTCAAGCTGACCAAGGACGACCTGTTCGAGGTCGTGCGCGCGCACGCCGAGGATGGCGTGGACTTTATGACCATCCACTGCGGTATCAACAAGTCGGTCACCAAGACCTTTAAGGAAACCGGCCGCCTTATGAACATCGTCAGCCGCGGCGGTTCGCTGCTGTTTGGCTGGATGGAGGTCACCGGCAACGAAAACCCCTTCTACGAGTACTTTGACGAGCTGCTCGAGATTTGCCACGAGTACGACGTGACGATTTCGCTCGGCGACTCCTGCCGCCCGGGCTGCCTCTACGACTCCAACGATGCCACCGAGACCGCCGAGATGATCGAGCTGGGCAAGCTGTGCAAGCGCGCATGGGCCGCCGGCGTCCAGGTCATGGTCGAGGGTCCGGGCCACATGGCGCTCGACGAGATCGCCGCCAATATGAAACTGCAGAAGCGTCTGTGCCACAACGCCCCGTTCTATGTGCTCGGGCCGCTGGTGACCGATATCGGTGTGGGCTACGACCACATCACCGCCGCCATCGGTGGCGCCATCTCCGCCAGCTCCGGCGCCGACTTCCTGTGCTACGTGACGCCGGCCGAGCACTTGTGCCTGCCCAACGCCCAGGATGTACTCGATGGTCTCATGGCCACTAAAATTGCCGCGCACGCCGCCGATATCGCCAAGAAGGTACCGCACGCCCGCGACATGGACGACAAGATGGGCCAGGCACGCCGCAAACTCGACTGGGATGCCATGTGGAAGTGTGCTCTCGACCCGGTCACCGGTAAGAAGCGCTACGAGGAATCCCCCGCCGCCACCGAGGGCACCTGCACCATGTGCGGCAAGATGTGCGCCGTCCGCACCGTCAACAAGGTGTTCGAGGGCACGACGATCGATCTCGGCATGGAGGATTAGCTTTTTCGAGGTAATCGCCAGCAAGCCCGCCGCAACGCCCGTCAATTGTTGACATGTGAACATTTGCTTACATTTGCGTAAAGATTGCATCGCCCGCCCGGGTTCGGAATACAGCCGGCCCGGGCATCTTTATAATGCAGGCAGAAGACCCATTTGAATCCAACCGAACAAGGGAGCGAACATGGATCGTAGTAAGGTACCTGCCGTCCTGTCCATCGCAGGATCCGATTCCAGCGGTGGTGCCGGCATTCAGGCCGACATCAAGACCATAACGGCGCACCGCCTGTATGCCGAGACGGCCATTACAGCCATCACCGCACAGAACACCCTGGGCGTCACCGCCGTGCAGGATATCTCGCCAGATATCGTAGCCGCGCAAATTGACGCCGTCTTTGACGATATCCGCCCAAGCGCCGTCAAGATCGGCATGGTTTCTTCTGTCGAGATTATCGAAGTCATCGCCGACCGCTTGAGCGCCTGGAACGCAACGAACGTGGTCGTCGACCCCGTCATGGTTGCCACCTCGGGCGCGCGCTTGATTACCGAGGATGCCTCCGAGGCACTCACCCGCCGCCTGTTTCCGCTGGCGACCGTTATCACGCCCAACATTCCCGAAGCCATGGCGCTGCTCGACTATGAGGTCGATTCCGAGCGCACACAACAAAATGCCGCCATGCTCCTCACCCGCCGCTTTGGCTGCGCAGCCTTGGTTAAGGGCGGTCATTTTGTCAACGAGGCCAACGACGTACTGGCCGAGCCTGCACCCCTCGATGACGAGGGTAACCATCTGGGCGATCCGCTCACCACGTGGTTCCGCCACAAGCGCATTGAGACGAGCAACACGCACGGCACCGGCTGTACGCTCTCATCCGCCATCGCTTGCGCGCTGGCCCAGGGCATGGAACTTGCCGACGCCATCAACGCCGGCAAGGCCTACCTAACCGGCGCTCTCGCTGCCGGCTTTGACATGGGCAAAGGTTCCGGCCCCGTCAACCACATGTGGCAGTACTAAATAGCCAGCAACCTGCCAAAAAGGGACAGGTTTATTTTGGCAGATTTTATCTGGGCAAACGTCAAAACCGCCACAAGGGCACCTTTGTGGCGGTTCCTGCAAATATCTCGATCTGTAACAGTTAGAGCCCTTTTTTAGGTCCACCTGTTACAGATCGAGATTTTTCACTCTGGTCCTTTCGCATATCTCGATCTGTAACAGGTGGAGACGATTTAGCCACCCAGATGTTACAGATCGAGACATTCAAATTCCGCTGAAACGAAAATCTCAATCTGTAACAGCAACTCGGCAAAATCGACTCAAGATGTTACGGATTAAGACAAACAAACAGGTGGTGCAAAAGGGTCAGGCTACCTTGCACCAAAAACCGTCGCAACATTCGATGAAAATCGCGCAAACGCGAAAAATCATCGAATGTTGCGACGGTTTGATTTTAGATAGCGGTCGAGCAAAGGACCAGGGTGCCTATTCGTCGGCGAGCTGGATGCCGAGCAGGCCCGAGAGTGCCAACGCCTGCTCGGCATTAACCGTCAGGCCACGCAGCTCATGGTAGTCGCCCGAGACGACAGGGGCCGCGAACGTACAACACGATACATCCACGCCGGAAAGCGGCGTCTTGAACACATCGATTCGCGTCAGGTCGCAGCCGTCCAAGCGCAATTGCCCCAGCTTTGCCCCCTGGAGTGCGGCCTCGGTCAAACGCGTGTCACGCGCAGCCATGGGGCCAATGCTTCCCTCCGAAAGGTTCGCATAGCTCAAATCGCACAATGTAAACGACACGCTCGACAGACGCGCCCTGAGCAAGTTGAGTCCCGGTGCCGAGCAATCGACGAAGTCGCAGCGATTGAGCCAACAGCCTTCCATGTTGCAGCGGATAAAGCGGCAACCGCAAAACACCACGTCGCGAAACGTCGAGCCGCTCCAGTCAACACCATCGAACTCGCAAGACCGGAACACGACGCCATCGAAGGTCGCGCCGTTCGCAACGTCATAGGCAAGATCCAAATCTTCGAAAGCGGTATTGGAGACGAGCTCATCGCCCTCGGCAAAGAGGTCGATGAGCTCGTCCATGCCCATATGGGAGCCAAGCCGTTCGTTTACCCGGGCAAAGCCACCACAAAGGCGTCTGTCCCCTTTGTGATGGCTTGGGGTCGCGCTATTCACCGAGCATCTCTTGGAGCTTGGCTGCCACGGCATGTCCCAAGCTCTCGTGGCTCTCGGGCATCATATGCAGGTAGTCGATATCGCCCGGCTCGGCAAACTCGGCGGCATTCAAAAAGTCGCAGCCAAACTGCTCGGCCACGTGCGCGTAGTACTCGCCAAAATGCTCCGAGGCCTCGACGGAATGCTCGTCAAAGTCGGTCATATATACATCGGCGATCTGCGGCTTGATCTTAATAGGAGCCATCAGCAGAATGCGCGGACAAGGCGCGGCGTCGGTCCAGGGAAACGCGCGGACGGCGCGAATCAGCGCCATGGCACCACGGGCGATATCGGAGGCCGTCACGACAAAGACCGTCTTGCAGTCGTTGGTGCCCAGCATGATCACAATGGCGTCCAGCGGCTTATGGGCCTCGAGCAGCATCGGAAGCGCGCGAATGCCGTTGAGGTTGGTGTCCAGATGGCACATATCGTCGCGCACCGTCGTGCGGCCGTTGAGTCCCTCCTCAATCACATGCCAGCCCTCGCCCAGGTCACGCTGCGCCACGCCGCACCAGCGCACATCCTGCGCATAGCGCACCGCGGTGCCATCGCGCATACCAGCCGGATCATAGCCATAGGTGTTGCTGTCACCAAAGCACAGAACGTTTTTCATCGTAAGCTCCCCACTCAATAAAAAGCCGACGGAAGAAGCCCCCGTCGGCTCGGCATGTCGCATCACGCGCATCGTTTACAGGTATTTGCGCCAGTCGTCGTCATCCTCGTCGTCCTCGGCAGCGGCCTGAGCCTGCTCGGCGGCACGGGCGGCCGCAGCGCGGGCGGCAACCTGAGCATAGGACTCCTCGTTACGCTCAGGGAAGCTTGCCAACACGTGCTCAAACTTGGCAAAGTCCTCATCCCAGCGCGTAGAGGGCACGGCAAAGAACACCTGCTTGACCTTAAAGTCGCCCGACGCAAGCTCCTTACGGAAGAGCTCGGCCACGGCCTCGGCATCAAAGCCGTTATTGTCGCAGCCCCAAGCACCCAGCACGAGCTTCTCGCGACCCAGCTCATCGCAGATGGCAAGGACAAAGCGGATACGGTCGCGCAGGGCATCCAACAGGGCGTCGTCGCTCACGCGGTACTCCTGACGGGCACGCTTGACGTTGGGTGCGGCGGCAACGATCACATCGGCGTATGCGTGCACGTGGTTGCGGTCGAAGCGCACGGCGGGCACCACCAGCGCACGATTGCGGTAAAGCTCGCAGTTGATGTTGCGGCGACGGTTCTCGCCGTACCACTTGCGCTGTTTGTCGAGTACGTTGTACAGGTACGAATCGGCGCAGAGCGTCGCCTCCTGGCCCAGGTAGCCCTGGATATAGCCGCCGCCCGGATTGGTAAACGAGGCAAAGGCAAGCACGGCCATATCGCAGAACTGCGCATAGCCGCGGCCGTTATCGAGGATTGCCTGCGTGGCGGAGGCATCAAGCACAGTGACCTCGGGCAGGACCGGAGCGGGTTCCTCGACGGCAGGCGCGGACTCGGCCTCCGCGGCCTCCTCTGCGGGTGCCGGCTCGGCCACGGCCTCGGTCTCGGCGGATGCAGCCTCAGCGGCCTCGACCTCGGCGGCCTCAGACTCCTCGGCAACCGGCTCCTCGGCAGCCGCAGCCGCCTGGGCCTTGGCCTTCATCGCCGCGACAAAGCCGGCAGGCATACCGTCGAATTCGCGAACGCCGGCGAGCGAACGATCGATATCCTTGGCGCAGGCCTCGGACACAGCCGCCACATGGCGCTCGGCGGCCTTGGCACGGGCCTCGCGCTTGGGATTGGGCTGACCCGCTCGGTTGGACCTGCGGTTACGGTTCCTGTTGTCGACGTCTGCCATACATGGCCACCTTTCCTGTCGCTGCCGCTATCGGCTTTTCCCATCCATGATACCCCGCCGCGCGCAAAAAAGACGGCCCCGCAGGACCGCCTTTCGCATCGTTTTACCGTGTCCGACAAGAAACGCTGCAATCCCCCGCGCTAGTCGCGACGACCGAGGATGTTCAGGATGCGCAGGAACACGTTGATGATGTCCACGAACAGGTTGGACGCCATGAGCACCGCATTGGGCAGCGTGGGCGGCACCGTCGTGGCAACATAGGTGTCGTAGCCAATAAAGCCGGCGAACACCACGACCACGATCAGGTCGGTGATGGTCTGCGAGACGCCCATGAACATCAGCACGATCTCAACCAGAATAGTGGCGAGCAGAATGCCAAAACCGATGCCATATACGCGCTGGAAAAACTTGGGGAACGTCACGCCCAAGGCGCCAAAGACAAAGGTGATGGC
>USHZ01000014.1 GCA_900554595.1 uncultured Collinsella sp.
CCGTTGGTGCCCAGGGCAAAGACCACGATCTTGCCGGCAAGGTTCTGCTGGATATAGCCCTCAAATGTCGCGCGGCCCGCATCAAACTGGCGTCCCTTTTCGGCATCGATATGGCTGTGCGGGAACACGCCGTCAAAGGAATCAACGGCGCGCAGCGACACGGAGTCGCCGATCATCAACAGGTCGTAGGAGCCATCGGGGAAGCCGTCGTTGTCCTTGTCGGTGTCGTCGGCCGCCTGCTGGTCGGCGGGCGCGGTGTTTTTGGCTTCCTTGTTCAGAACCTCGGCGCCCTCGCCGCTCAGCGCAGACGTTTCGGGCACAAAGATCAGGCCACCCAGTGCAATGACCAACACGACAGCGCAGGCTGCGCAGACAGGGACGTGCGCGCGTGCCCAGTTGGCGGGCGTGGTGGTGCCATCGCGGAATTCGGCGACGGTGCGGCCGAAGGCGCCCTTTCTAAACGGCGTTTCGATAAAGCGATAGGAGCACTCGGCTACGGCGACCACCAGCAGCACCTGCAAAATGTACTGCCACCAGGGCGTATCGTTGATGTTGGCGACCGGGTTCATGAGCAACAGCAGCGGATAGTGCCACAGGTAGATGCTGTACGAGCGCTTGCCAACCCACACGAGCGGCTCGGCGGACAGCGCGCGGGCAACCATTCCCTGGGGCTGCACGCAGGCCGCGATGACCATGAGCGTGAGGATGGAACATAACAGCGTGCCGCCGCGATACTGGAACGCGGTGTAGCCGTTGGTGAGCGCGACCATGGCGGCAAGGCCAACCAGGCCCACGACGCCCAACACATCGATGGATGCAGGCGAGGACCAAAAGCGCACGAGGGCGCTCGGCTGTGCCGGGGCGGTCTCGGCTGATTCGTCGGCCTTCTCGCCAGACTTGCCCTCGGCGTTCTTGCCGTGCTTGGCGGTGCCAGCCAGGCGATTGAGCCCCAAACGATGTGCGAGACGCACCGGCGCCAGGTCGCGATCGGGGATAAAGGCCATCCAGGCACCCAGGAGCAGCGAGAACACGCGGGTGTCGGTGCCGTAGTACACGCGGCTGGGGTCGGCGGCAGGGTTGTAAAGCACCATCATGGCGAGGGCTGATACCGCGGCAAGGCCCAGAACCACGCGGCGCGTGTTGGGCTTGCTCACATGCATGGATACCATGGCAAACAGCAGTGGCGGCCAAATCAGGTAGAACTGTTCCTCGATGGCAAGCGACCAAAAGTGCGTGAGCGGCGAGGGGTCGCCCAGGGCATTGAAGTACGAGACGTTTTGGGCAATCTGCCACCAGTTGTTGAAGAACAGCAGCGACGGCAGGATGTCGGGGCGCATCTTGGTGAGCATCACGTGGTTAAAGATGGTGCACAGCGCGCAGGTCACGAACACTACCGTTACCACGGCGGGGACCAGGCGACGGATGCGGCGAATCCAGAAGCTCTTAAGGTCGATGCGGCCGGTCTTAGCGACTTCGTTGAGCAGCAAGCGCGTGATCAGATAGCCCGAAAGCACAAAGAAGATCGTGACGCCAAGCAGGCCGCCCTGAGCCCACGTGAGGTTGAGGTGATAGAGCACCACCGCGACGACGGCGAGCGTACGCAGACCGTCGAGCGCAGGAATGTAGCGAGATTTGGGGCGAGCGGTCGCCTGCTGGTCGGTAGCGGACGAGCGTGTGGCGCCGGTGTTGGTCTTGGCTGCATGGGAGCCCTTGTTGGTTGGCGTTCGATGCGGGCTCGGGCCGCGTCGCGACTCGCCGGTGCGGCGGTCGGCGCGCGGGCGTTCGTGCGGCGCCTGGTTATCGGGCGCGCGGCGCGGGCCGCGTGGGCTCGATTGTGGGAATTGTTCCATAAAACATCATCCAATGACGAGAATAATCAGCACATATTCATTGTAGCTGCCTGCTCCTGTGAATGCTTGCTGCTGGCGCAACCTCAAGGGTGCGTTCACATCAAAGTGAACTAAAGTTATAGAGGTGCGAGAGCGCACGATCGACGCCGACGGTGGGCGTAAGGCCTGCAGACGAGGAGGTTTCCATGGCAGACAACGGCATTGTTGCGGTGTTCGGCAGTATGAACATGGACCTTTCGGTGGCGTGCGAGCGCATGCCGCGCGCGGGCGAGACCGTTGGCGGTAACGGTTTTATCACCAATGCCGGTGGTAAGGGTGCCAACCAGGCCGTGGCAGCTGCGCGCATGGGCGCGTGCACGTGTATGATCGGCGCGGTCGGGCGCGATGCGTTTGGCGATGCGCTGGTGGCGGGACTTCGGGATGCCGGCGTGGGCGTTGAGTTCGTGGCGCGGCGCGACGACGTGGAGACGGGCACGGCGACCATCATCCGCTGCGAGAGCGATAATCGTATCGTGCTGTCGCCGGGTGCCAACCATGCGCTTGCAGGCGATGATGTGGCCTGTGCGCTGAGGCGCCTGGTGGCCGATGGGCTCGACGGAGGCGCCAGAGAGATTGCCCCGGGTGCCGGAAGCGTCTTTATCGCCCAGGGCGAATGTGACCTTGCGGCGACGGCCGAGGCGCTTGTTTGCGCTCACAGGCTGGGGTTCTATACGGTCTTTAATCCCGCGCCGGCCTGCGCCCTGCCGGCGGGTGCGTGGCCCGCGGTCGACCTGGTCTGTCCCAACGAGACCGAATGCCAGGCGCTGACGGGCATTCTGCCCACAGATGACGCGAGTTGTGTCGAAGCGCTTAATGCCCTGCTCGGCAAAGGCACTGGCGCCGCGGTCATCACGCTGGGCGGCGCCGGCTCGGTTACGCTCGGTGATGACGGCGAGCTGCTGCGCATGCCGGCGCTTTCGAGCTCGGTGGTCGACACCACGGCGGCCGGCGATACGTTTATCGGCGCGTTGGCGGCGGCTCGTCTAGAGGGCTTGCCGCTCTTTGAGTGCATGGCCGCGGGTGCTCGCGCCTCGGCAGTGGCGGTGTCGCGCCTGGGCGCTCAGCAATCGATTCCCACGCGCGCCGAAGTTGAACATTGGTTTGGTTAAACGATAAAGACGGAGAAGCGGAGTAGAACAATGGCAACCAAGAAGCTGATCCTTGATCTGGATATGGGTGTGGACGATGCGATGGCGCTGGCCTATACCATCGCGAGCCCCGAGGTGGAGCTCGTGGGCATCACCACGTGCTTTGGCAACGTGCGCGTCGAGCAATCGGCGCACAACTGCCTGGCGGTGCTCGATCTGCTGGGTCGCCCCGAGGTTCCGGTATACCTGGGCGCCGATCGTCCCATTAAGGCGACTGAGCCCTATACACCGCCGGCGTCCACCATGCTCATTCACGGCAAGAACGGCATTGGTGGGGCGAGCGTGCCCGCGTCGCCGTACGAGCCGGTGGGGGCGACGTCGGCCGACGGTAACGCGGCGGTCGATTACCTGATTGATGCCGCGCGCACTTATGGCCCCGATCTGATCTACGTGGCGACCGGTCCGCTCTCCAACCTGGCACTTGCCTTGGAGCGCGATGCGGCGGCGATGATGTCTATCGGTCGTGTGGTCATGATGGGCGGTGCGCTTACCGTGCCCGGAAACGTGAGCGCGGGCGCCGAGGCCAACATGGCAAGTGATCCCGAGGCGGCCGATGCCGTGCTGCGTTCGGGCCGCAAGCTCACTATGGTGGGTCTGGATGTGACGCATCGCGTGGTGCTCACGCGTCGCGACATTGCCGGCTGGACGGGCTCGGGCACCATGGCCGGTTGCGCGTTTGCGAGCATGGTGGAGCACTACATTGGCTCGTACGAGATGAACGCCCCCTACCTGGGTGGCTGCGCGCTGCACGATCCGCTTGCCGTCGCCGTGGCGATTGACCCCACGCTCGTGGGCGCGCTCGGATGTAACCTGCGCGTCGACCTGCTTGGCGAGTATCGCGGCCGCACCATCTGCGATGAGCGCCGTCTGTCCGATCCGGACAAGAGCGCGCTCGTGGCGCTGACCGTCGACGCCCCGCGCTTTCTGTCCGAGTTCAAGGCGCGTATGGCCCGCGTCCTGGGCTAAATGATTTTCACGCCCCGTCCCATGTAGTCAATTTGGGACGGGGCTTTTTTAGCTACCGAGTAAATGTGCCCGTTGGGGGAATAGTCGCACCACTTTGCTTGACAACAGACTAAACTAGCTATTAAACATTTACTATTCTGTTTAGATTGAATTTGCGGTCGTTTAGTTGTTGAGTCACGGGGCGGTCAGGCCACGATGCTCGACCGCGACCGTTACTAGGGGGAACAATGGCTAAAGCAAGTGTTCGCGAGATCAGCCGCATCACCGGTTTTTCGCCTGCGACCGTGTCCAACGCGCTCAACCGCAAGCGCAGCGTGAGCGAGGAGACCGCCAAGGTCATCCTGGAGTGCGCACAATCGCTCGGCTACCAGCAGTCGACGCAGCTCGAGAGCATCCAGTTCGTGCTTGCGCGCAAGACGGGTGCCATCCTGGACGAGAGCACCTTCCATCCCGCGGTTATTGAGGGCGTGGAGCGTCAGGCGCGTCGCCACGGCATGAGCACGAGCTTTGTCTCGCTCGACTTTAGCGACCTGGACGCCGTGCGTCCGCAGGTCGAGGGTCTGATTGCCGATCCGGCCGCTGCCATTGTGCTAATGGGTACGGAGTTGGGCGAGGAGGACTACGCCTTGTTCGCTAACGCCGCCGCCCACTTGATTGTGCTCGATGGCTGGAGCGACCGCCAATACTTCGATGCCGTGGTCATTGCCAATACCGATTCGGTGCTGCGTGCTGTGGATTACCTCATCGAGAAAGGTCACAAGCAAATCGGCTATCTGGCGGGCGACCTTCGCATCCGCAACTTTAAGGACCGCGAGCGCGGCTATCGCCAAGCGCTTGAGGATGCGGACCTCGAGGCCAATCCGGCATGGCGCGTCACGCTGGGCACCACGCTCGAGGGCGCTTATCGCGACATGGGCGCGTGGCTCGACAGCGTCTCGCGCGACGACCTGCCGACGGCTTTCTTTGCCGAGAACGACGTGCTCGCCGTAGGCGCCATGCGCGCGCTCAACGAGCACGGTATTCGCGTTCCCGAGGATGTTTCGATTATCGGCTTTGACGATCTGTCTTTGGGCGCCTTCTCCAACCCGCCGCTCACCACGGTGCACGTTCCCAAGCACGAGGTGGGCGAAATTGCGGTGCGCCGCCTGGTGGGCAACATCCGCAATCCCAAGAGCTATACCTGCAAGACGGCCGTATCGACCTATTTTGTCGAGCGCCAAAGCGTGCGCGAAATCTAGGCAGAACGGCGCTTGATGAGCGATGCCCCCAGCTCGATTTTGAGCGGGTGATGCTCGGCCTCGTCGATGACCTCGACGAGGCGTCGTGCGGCGATGGCGCCCATATACTGCGAAGGAACGTTGAGGGTGGTCAGCTGCGGCTGCACGTAGGTGCCGCCGATGTTGTTGTCGAAGCCGACGATGCGTACGTCATCGGGCACGCGATAGCCGCGCTCGATGAAGGCTTTCATGGCTCCAATAGCCACATCGTCAAAGACGGCGACGTAGCTTTGGGCAAGGGACTCGCCCGAATCAATAATGTCGAGCATGCCCGAGTAGGCCTCGTCTAGATCGACGGCGAGCTCGTGGATGATGCCGCATTTTTCTGACCCGGCTAGCTGACCGATGGCGTGCTCGTAGGCGAAACGTCGTTCGGTGAAGTTGCCCAAGGTAATGGGCGTCGTTAACAGGCCGGGGACCGATCCATACTTCGAATACAGGTACTGTACGGCAAGTGTCATACTGGCAGCGTTGTCGATCTTGACTGTGTCGACCCCAGCGCTCATGCATGAGTCCAGCAGCAGCAGAGGGCAGTCCAGCGATGCAAACGGCAAAAAATCCGACTCGTACATCTCGGTTGCGAGGATGATGACGCCGTCATATTGTGCCTCGGCGATGTCGGCGATCTGTTGGTGAATGTTTTCGAATGGCGAGTAGTTCACCAGCGAAAACGAGAATCCCGCATGCCTAAGGGCGCCCTCGACTCCGGCGAGCATGTCAGCGAAGAAGGGGGTCGCAAAGATGCGGCGCCGGTTAAAGGCAACCAAGGCAACGGTTCCGCTTCTTTGTCGCTCGAACTTAATCTTGCTAAAGTCGTAACCTAGGGCTTCAGCGGTGCTGAGCACCAGCTGCCGTGTTTTTTCGCTTACGCCGCGTCGATTGTTAAGTGCAAGGGAGACGGCCGCTGCCGAGATTCCCAGCTGATCAGCAATTTGTTTTGCAGTAACGGCCATGGTGGTTCCTAACGGTTGTTAACTTAAAACGAGCTTAACACTTGGATGTTCATTAAGCTAAATATTTAGTAAGTCAACTTAAGAATCGATAGAAGTTAAGTTGCGTCCCCAGTAGAGTTTGTCTCAACAAACGCAACAGCAAGGGGGACGAGATGATCAGCGTTATTTCCGAAATGCCCGTTACGGATGAGAGC
Source organism: uncultured Collinsella sp. (assembly GCA_900554595.1). GTDB lineage: Bacteria > Actinomycetota > Coriobacteriia > Coriobacteriales > Coriobacteriaceae > Collinsella. Next base: position 6,428 of record USHZ01000014.1, read on the forward strand.
TATCCGTTTTCGAGCGCCGAGCGCTACTGTCATCTGAGCGCGAATGGCTACGTCGAGCGCGAATATCGCGTTGACGGCACCGCCAACGTATATCGCACTGCCGACGAAGATGGCGGCGTAGAGGTCATGACCGCCGATGCCCCCTATTCCAATCGCATTGTTGTCCGCGCGCCCAAAGATCCGGCGCAGGCGAGCGGCAACGTGGTGGTCGAGATTATCAACCCCACGTCGTTCATGGAAATCGAGCGCATGTGGATTCTGGGCTACGGCGAGTTTGTGCGCTCTGGTGACATCTATGTAGGCATCACCAGCAAGCCCAATACCATCTCCAAGCTCAAGGAATTCAATCCCGATCGCTATGCCTTTATGAGTTGGGCGAACCCGACTCCCGAGCGACCCTTCGACTATGATCCGGCCGAGCTCGAGCGCGGCGGCGCACTTCCCGACATGGACATCTCCTACGAGACGGGTCTGTTTTGGGATATGCTGACCGATCTTGCGTGGCTCCTGCGCGAGGACTCCGACCTCAACCCGATCCGCGATTATCCGCACCAGGCGATCTGCCTTACGGGATGGTCCCAGTCAGGCGCCTATCTGTTCCGCTACCTCAACAGCTTTGCCTATCGCGAGGAGGTGCGCCGCGACGGCCGCGTGTTTGACGGCTATCTGTCCGGCGGCGGCATCCATTCGCTGTGCACTCCCGTCAACCAGTATGAGTGCTGCCGGGACTATGCGCATCACCTGATGCGCGTGGAGCACGTCGAGGAGCCGTTCATCGCCCTTCAGACCGAAAGCGAGAACGGTCGCTTTGAGAGTTGGCGCACGCTTATGCCCGATAGCGATGCCCCCGATTTTAAGTACCGGCTGTACGAGGTGACGGGCGCCTCCCACGATACGCAGTGGAGCTATGTCGACTATTACCAGGACGACGAGGATCTTAAGCGTATCGACCACCTGCCGGTGTATGTCGGCAAGCATGCCGAGGCAAACGCCTATCCGTCGCAGTATCTCTTCCACGCTGCCTTCCGCAACCTGTTCCGTTGGGTCCGCACCGGCGCCGCGCCGGCAACGTGCCCGCGCATTGAGCTGGATGCAAACGGCGAGAACGTAAAGGATGCCCTGGGCAACACCAAGGGCGGTCTTCGCACCTGCCTGCTCGAGCATCCGTTTGCCCGTTACTCCAACACGAGCCTGGTCGAGCCGGGTCAGGGCACGGTCGATAAGACGAGCGACAAGGATGGGCTGTTTGGCCACATGGAGTCGTTCTCGGCATCGATGCTCAAGGAGCTGTACGGATCGCTCGAAAACTATCGCGTCCTGTGCGAGCGCGATACGGCGATTGAGGTGTCGCAAGGCTTTGTCTGTGCCGAAGACGCCCGGGCGATCGTTGACTTTGCCGTGAGGTCCGCGAGCGAGCGGGGACTGAACTAGTAGGTATTAAGACCGGAGAGGGGTCTGTAATGGATACGACGTTGAACCAAGACGCTGTCGCCGAGATCTGGCGTCCGGTCGTTCTGACGTTTGAGAGCGCCTGTTCGTTCGACAACCCGTTTTTGGATGTTGAGATTTGGGCGGAGTTTGTCGGTCCGAGCGGCAGGGTGATCCGCCGCGAGGCCTACTGGGACGGCGACCGCACCTACCGCGTCTCGTTTGCCCCGACCGAGCTCGGCGCTTGGAACTATGGTATCGAGGCTCCCGAGCAGACCGGTCTTAATGGCCGTGTGGGCAGCGTCGAGGCTGTACCGTACACGGGCGACCTCGACCTGTATCGCCACGGCTTTATCCGCGTCGCGGACAACCCGCACTTATTTGCCTATTCGGATGGCACGCCGTTTTTTTGGCTCGGCGACACCCACTGGGAGTTTGCCTACCGCGAGAGCTGGGACAAGTCGAACCACCCTGGCATGACGAGTCAGTTCCGCGGCATGGTCGACCTGCGTGCCAAGCAGGGATTTACCGTCTACCAGACCAACTTGCGCTCTGACATGGGCGCAGATGGTCGCTACTGGATTGACGGCGGTATGCCCAAGGGCGCAGAGGATCTGCCCAATGTTGCTTTCTACCGGCAGGAGCTTGATCGCCGCATGGCCTATGTCGCCGATGCCGGTTTGGTCAACGCGCTTGGCCAGGCATGGGCGTTTTCTATTCGCGGCGATCATGGCGTGGAGCATCAAAAGCACCTTGCCCGCTATCTGGTGGCGCGCTATGGCGCATATCCGATGGTTTGGACGCTTGCCGGCGAGGTTGCCGGGTATGGCAAAGAAGATCGAGCCGCTTTGATCGACGGATGGCGTGAGGTCGCCTTGGAGATCGAGGCCCGCGACGGCTATGGCCACCTGGCTACGGCGCACTATACCAACGAGCGCCCCTTTGCCGATTACTACCAGGACGAGGCTTGGATGGACTTTACGCTCAACCAGGCCGGTCACGGCGATTACCTGATTAAGGCGAGCGACTACTTTGACTATCTGGCAGCTCATGACGACAAGCCCTTCGTCGAGGGCGAGGCGCTCTACGAGTTTTGCTCGACGCTCGAGGAAATGGGTACGCGCCTGTGCACCGCAGACATGTTGCGTCGCGTGGCGTATATCTGCATGCAGGCGGGCGGCGCTGGCTATACCTACGGAGCCCAGGGCATCTGGGACAACGTGTGGGAAAGTCCCGAGGAGCTCGATCCCTTTATGGCGATCTTCAACCGCTTTGGCATTACGTGGGCCCAGGCGGTAGACGGAGAGGGTGCAGTCCAGATGGGCTATATGCGCTCCTTCTACGAAGAAAATCACTTCTGGGAGCTCGCTCCCTACGAAACGACCGATGCGGGCAACCTGTTTGCCAACAAGGCTCCGCTGGCAACCGCCAACCGAGACCTTTCGCGCATCGTCGCGTACTTTGGCGATACCGTGCGCCGAAAGCTTGCTATCGAGGGCGTGCCGACGGGCGCTGCCTATGCAGGCCGATGGTTTAACCCCCGCACGGGCGCATACCGTGACGGCGAGAACGTCTCTGTCGTCACGGACAGCATCACACTGCCTGACAAACCCGAGGTTGGGGATTGGCTCCTCGTCCTCGAGCTCAAGGCATAACCATATTTCCCTTGGTCATAGGCGGGAAAGAGTCGGCCGCAATTTTCCGCTTGACAGCTAGATGAATCGTTTAGAGAGGATCAGTGAACACGAAATGAGCGTTCTCGATTCGATGCAGGGCTTCCTCGAGAAGCACGTGGGCCCCATTGCCCACAAAGTGAGCAGCTTTAAGGTCGTAAAGGGCCTTATGTCCGGCATGATGGCGACCATGCCCGTTACGCTGGGCGTGGCGCTGCTCTCCATCATCAACGGACTGCCGATCCCGCCGCTGCAGGCGTTCCTTACCGGCACTGGCATGTCGGCGACGATTGCCGATGTGCTGGTCGTCACCATGAACCTCGGTGCCATCTACATGTGCGCTTCGGTTTCGTACTCCTACGGTAAGGTGCTCGAGAACAAAGGCCTTACGACGACGGTTGCGTCCATTGGCGTTCTGCTCCTGTTGATCCCGCTGGGCCATGCCGAGGACGGCTCGACCTTCATCACCACCCGTTACCTGGGCAGCTCGGGTCTGTTCGTGGCCCTGCTCGTGGCACTGATCGTGCCGAAGGCGCTTAACTTCCTTATGAAGCATATCGCCATTCCCATGCCCGATTCCGTTCCGCAGTTCGTCAACGACTCGCTGTCCCCGATGTTCTGCGCCATCGTCATCTTTACCTCGGCCGCGCTGCTTAAGTGGGGCATGGGCCTGACGAGCTACGGCGATGTCTTTAACCTCATCAACTCCACCATTGCGGTGCCCGTTATGTTCCTGGGCTCCAGCCCGTGGGCCGTCGTCGTCTACTTTATCCTGTGCAACCTGCTGTTCTTCTTTGGTGTACATCCCAGCGTCCTGATGAGCGTGTACATGCCGGTCGTTTCGACGTGCGCTCTGGCCAACGTCGAGGCATACCTTGCCGGCCAGCCGCTTCCGTATCTGCCGTTCATCGTTATGTTCTCCGTGGGTTCTGTTGACGCCCTGGGCATGGAGCTTGCACTGCTCACGGCCAAGTCCGAGCGCTACAAGACGCTTTCCAAGGTCGCTCTGGTGCCTGCCATCTTCAACATCTCCGAGCCCATCATCTTTGGTACGCCCGTCGCCATGAACCCCTATATGTTCATCCCCTACATCCTGCTCAAGCCGGTCGCATGCGCCGTTGCCGCTATTGGTCTGCTGCTGGGCCTTGGCAACGCGTATAACCCGACGGTCAACATGCCGTTCGTCGTGCCGCTGCCCATCACCGACTTCTTCATCGGCGGTCCTGGTCTGGTTGTCATTGTCTGCGCTGCGATTCTCGCCGTTGCCCTGCTGTTCATCCCGTTTGTCAAGATGGCCGACAAGGAGGCCCTCGAGGAGGAGGCCGCCGCAAAGGCTTCTGCCGAGTAGGTCGTTGTTCGTAAGTTCGTAGGTTCGGCCGATCGCGTTGATTGCCGAAACATATAAGTCCCTGTGAGGGGTTACAGGAAAGGAACTGCAATGAAAAACATCGTTCTTATGTGCGCCGGTGGCATGTCCACGAGCATCATCATGAAGAACATCAAGAAGGCTGCCGACGCCGAGGGCCTGGAGTGCGAGGTCTCCGCCCACGCCGTCAGCGAGGCTGCCACCATCGGCCGCAATGCCGACTGCATCCTGCTTGGGCCGCAGGTTGGCTATGCCAAGGACGAGGTTTCTGCCGCGTGCCCCGAGGTACCGGTCGGCGTGATCCCCATGGCCATCTACGGCATGATGGACGGCGCCAAGGCTCTGGCCCAGGCCAAGGAACTGATGGGACTGTAGGTATGACGGCAGAAGAGATTCAGCTTCAGAGCTTTCAGATCATTGCAGGCGTCGGTTGCGCGCGCAGCTGCTACATCGATGCGATTCACCTAGCTCGTGATGGCAAGTTCGAAGAGGCCGAGGCGAAGATCGCCGAGGGCCAGCAGCACTATGCCGAGGGTCACGCGGCTCACGGTGGCCTTGTCCAGCAGACTGCAGCTGGCGAAAACCTGAGCATCGATCTTTTGGTTGTCCATGCCGAGGATCAGCTTATGAGTGCCGAGGGCTTTGGCATCCTTGCCAAGGAGTTCGTGGACGTCTATCGCAAGATGGGCGCGTAACCACGGGCCTTGCAGCCAGATTACCCCCGCGGGCGGTGTGCTCGCGGGAATAGGGCGGTATTGATTTCGCGTACATACATATGCGGATAGAGAGGGTCCTTCGGGGCCCTCTTTTTGTTGCCCTTGTATGTTCAGATTGTTTACATACCGTTTAGGCTGATTTCTCTACCGTTTACGGGACTTTCGCGCTAAACTACTAAACAAAAGAGTAAAGCATTTAGTAAACAGAACAAAACGAAACATGCGTCTGTTTACTGAACATGTGATTAGGGGAGGACGTACATGGATAAGATCAAGCTCGGCTTTGTGCCCACGCGCCGCAGTATCTTTAGCGCGCCGGACGCGATCAAGTATCGCGGCCTGACGGCTGATCGCCTGCGCGAGATCGGCGTCGACATCGTGGATATCGACGACATCAACGACGAGGGCCTGCTATTCGACGACAGCCATATCGCGCCCATCGTCGAGAAGTTCCGCGCCGAGGGCGTCGACGGTATCATGCTCTGCCACGCCAACTTTGGTACCGAGTACGTCTGCGCTCGCCTTGCCCGCGAGCTCGGCCTGCCCGTGCTGCTGTGGGGTCCGCGCGACGAGCGCCCCGAGCCCGACGGCACCCGTCTGCGCGACAGCCAGTGCGGCCTGTTCGCCACCGGCAAGGTTCTGCGCCGCTTCCAGGTTCCCTTCACCTACATGACCAACTGCCGCCTGACCGACCCCGAGTTCGAGCGCGGCGTCTGGGACTTCCTGGCCGTGTGCAACGTGGTCAAGACCTTCAAGCACACCCGCATTCTGCAGATGGCCACCCGTCCGTTCGACTTCTGGTCGACCATGTGCAACGAGGGCGAGCTGCTCGAGAAGTTCAACATCCAGCTTTCGCCCATCCCCATGACCGAGCTTGTCCAGGCCGTGCGCGACGCCCAGGCCGACGAGCAGGCCATGGCCGCCATGCTTGCCCACATCAACGACAGCTTTGAGATCTGCATCCCCGAGGACAAGGTCCCCGCGGTCGCCGGTCTTGCCATCGCCATGAAGCGCCTGGTCGAGAAGTACGGCTGCAACGCCGGCGCCATTCAGTGCTGGAACGCCCTGCAGGACGAGCTGGGCATTATGCCCTGCGCCGCCAACGCCATCCTCAACGAGATGGGCATCCCCATCGTATGCGAGACCGATATCCACGGCGCCATCACCGCGCTGATGGTCGAGGCCGCCGACCTGGGCCGTCACCGCGGCATGTTCGCCGACTGGACCGTGCGTCATCCCGACAACGAGAACGGCGAGCTGCTGCAGCACTGTGGCCCCTGGCCCTGCAGCTGTGCGGCCGTCAAGCCCAAGCTCACCTACCCGCTGGCTTTCGATCACCCCGGCGCGCTGACGGCCGAGGCCAAGCACGGCGACCTCACCCTTGCCCGCTTTGACGGCGACAACGGCGAGTACTCGCTGCTGCTGGGCAACGCCCGCGGCATCGACGGCCCGGCCGGCATAGGCACCTATCTGTGGGTCGAGGTCGAGAACCTCAAGCGCCTCGAGGCCAAGATTGTCGAGGGTCCCTACATCCACCACTGCGTCGCTATTCACGCCAACGTGGTGCCGGTGCTCTACGAGGCGTGCAAGTACCTCGGCATTGCCCCCGACCTGTACGACCCCATCGAAGAAGACGTTAAAGCCTACCTGCGAGGAGAGTAGAAATGGCAACTATCGAAGAGCTTGAGTCCCTGCGTTGGGACCTTCGCCGCGATTGCGTCGATATCATCATGGCTGGCGCCGGCGGTCACATCGGCGGCGACATGTCGGTGATCGACGCCCTCATGACCCTCTACGCCAACCACCTCAACATTTCGCCCGAGACCGTCGACGATCCCAACCGCGACCGCTTCGTGCTTTCCAAGGGCCATGCCATGGAGGCCTACTACGCGGTGCTCTGCCACGAGGGCTATCTTGACCTCGATGACATCAAGGCCCGCTTCTCCAAGTTCGGCAGCCCCTACATCGGCCATCCCAACAACAAGCTCAAGGGCATCGAGATGAACTCCGGCTCGCTGGGCCACGGCCTGCCCGTGGCCGTCGGGATGGCGCTCGCCGGCAAGATGGACGGCCGCGACTACCGCGTCTACACCATCATGGGCGATGGCGAACTTGCCGAGGGCTCGGTCTGGGAGGGCGCCATGAGCGGCGGCAACTACCAGCTCGATAACCTGTGCGCGCTCGTGGACCGCAACCGCCTGCAGATCAGCGGCAGCACCGAGGACGTTATGAAGCAGGACTCGCAGGAGGAGCGCTGGGCCGCCTTCGGCTGGAACGTGCTCTCCATTCCGGGCAACGACGTCCAGGCCATCGACGCCGCGCTGACGCTGGCCGCCGAGACCAAGGGTAAGCCCACGGTCATCATCCTCAACACGGTGAAGGGTTATGGCTCGCCCGTTATGGAGGACAAGGCCGCCTGGCATCATCACCTGCCTAACGATGAGGAATATGCCCAGATCATCGCCGATTTCGCTGCCCATAAGGAGGCCGTCAATGGCTAACAAGATCGCCAATCGCAAGGTTATCTGCGACACGCTGCTCGAGGCCGCGAAGACCGATAAGGATATCGTCGTCCTGTGCTCCGATTCCCGCGGTTCCGCATCGCTCACGCCGTTCTTTGATCAGTATCCCCAGCAGTCCGTCGAGGTCGGCATCGCAGAGCAGGACCTGGTGAGCATCGCCGCCGGCATGGCTTCGTGCGGCAAGAAGGCCTGGGCCGCCTCGCCGGCGTCCTTTGTGACCACGCGTTCGTATGAGCAGTGCAAGGTCGACGTCTCGTACTCCAACACCAACGTCAAGCTCATCGGCATCTCGGGCGGCGTGTCCTATGGCGCCCTGGGTATGAGTCACCACTCCGCGCAGGATATCGCCGCCATGAGCGCGATTCCCAACATGCGCGTGTATCTGCCGAGTGACCGCTTCCAGACCGCCGAGCTCGTGCGCGCCCTGGTAGCCGACAACAAGCCGGCCTACATCCGCGTGGGGCGCAACCCGGTCGAGGACGTGTACGCCGAGGGCGAGTGCCCGTTCCAGATGGACCGTGCCACCTGGGTGCGTCGCGGCACCGATGTGACGCTTGTCGCCACCGGTGAGATGGTCCGCCATGCCGTGGACGCCGCCGATCTGCTGGCCGAGCAGGGAATCTCGGCAACGGTGCTCGACATGTACTGCGTCAAGCCGCTCGACGCCGAGGCCGTGATCGAGGCCGCCGGTGCCACGCGCGCCGTCGTGACCGTCGAAGAGCACAGCCCCTTCGGCGGCCTGGGTTCCATGGTCGCGCAGGTCGTGGGTGAGCATTGCCCGCGTCCGGTCAAGTGCCTCTCCCTGCCCGACGCGCCGGTCATCACCGGCACGAGCCCCGAGGTCTTTGCGCACTACGGCCTCACCGGCGAAGGCATTGCCAAGACCGTCGCCGAGTTCCTGCCCGCAGAGTAACTGGAATGTGACAAAGGGACCGTCCCTTTGTCACATTCGTTTTGAAAGGGGTGGCCATGGGCCGCTACATCATCGGAATCGATCAATCCACGCAGGGCACCAAGGCGCTGCTGGTGGACGAGGGCGGCCATTTGATTCATCGTGCCGATCGCCCGCATCGCCAGATTGTCAACGAGGCCGGCTGGGTGAGCCATGATCCGGCCGAGATCGCCGCCAACGTGCTGGCCGTGGCGCGCGCCGTGGTGGAGGAGACCGGGGTCGATCCGGCCGACGTCGCCGGCATCGGCATCTCCAACCAGCGCGAGACCACCGTTGCCTGGAGGCGCACGACGGGCGAGCCGCTGTGCGACGCCGTGGTGTGGCAGTGCGCCCGCGCCCGTGAGCTGTGCGACGAGCTGGCCGCGCGCGAGGGTGTGGCCGAGCTGGTGCGCGACACGACGGGTCTGGTGCTCTCGCCCTACTATCCGGCGGGCAAGATGGCTTGGATTCTCGCGAACGTTCCCACGGCTGCCGAGGCCGCGGCGGCAGGCGAGCTGTGTCTGGGCACCATCGATGCCTGGGTGGTCTGGACGCTCACGGGCGGCGCGGAGTTTCGCTGCGACTGGTCCAATGCCAGCCGCACACAGCTCTTTGACCTGCGCCGTGGCTGCTGGAGCGAGCCGGTGTGCGAGGCCTTTGGCGTCGACGTGGCCTGCCTGCCGCAGGTGACCGATTCCGATGGCCTGTTCGGCATGACGGACCTGGGCGGCTTTTTGCCGGCGCCCGTGCCCATTCACGGCGTACTCGGTGACAGCCATGCCGCCTTGTTTGCCCAGGGCTGCCATAGCCGCGGCATGGCCAAGGCGACCTATGGTACCGGCAGCTCGGTCATGATGAACGTCGGCGACGAGTTCGTTGCCAGCTCGCACGGGCTTTCGAGCTCGCTTGCGTGGCGTATGGACGGTGTGACCGAGTATGTGCTCGAGGGCAACGTGAGCTACGCCGGCGCCGTCAAGACGTGGCTGCGCGACGACCTGGAGCTCATCAACAATCCCGAGGAAGTCACCGACCTGTGCTATGCCGCCAATCCGGCGAGCCGCGTTTACTTTGTGCCGGCGTTCACTGGCCTGGGCGCGCCGCGCTGGGCGAGTGACGCCGAGGGCTGCGTCTTTGGCATGACGCGCACCACGGGTCGTGCGGAGTTCGTAAAGGCCGCCGATGAGTCGATCGCCTATCAGATCTTCGACGTCATCGATGCGATGGTCGAGGATTCGGGCGCGGCGCTGGCCGAGCTTCGTGTTGACGGCGGTCCCACGCGCGACGCGTACCTGATGCAGTTTGAGAGCGACCTGGTCGGCTCGCCCATCCGCATTGCGAGCAACGACGAGATGAGCGGTCTGGGTGCGGCCTGGGCCTGCGGCATTGCGCTGGGCATGTACACGCGCGATGTCGTCGACGTCTACGGCGCCCGCGGCATCGTAGAGCCGTCGATGCCCGCCGACGAGCGAGCCAAAAAGATTGCCGGCTGGCGCCATGCTGTCGACGCCACAATTGCATACACTGCCTAGGCGGCTGCGCGGCGCCCGCAGGCTATTCCCGGAGCAGCTCATTTGGGACGGGGCTTTTTTGACTGGTATGATTGGTGCGACCATTCGAATCAGCTAAAAGAGCCCCGTCCTAAATTGACTATCGAGAGGATCTGCCATGGAGCGCATCGCGAGTTTTTCCGTTGACCATCTGCTGCTCGAGCCCGGCGTGTATGTGAGCCGCATCGACCGCGATCCGGCGACCGGCGCCGCCGTCACCACCTTTGACCTGCGCCTGACCACGCCCAATAAGGAGCCGGTCATGAACACGGCCGAGTGCCACACCATCGAGCACCTGGGTGCCACGTTCCTTCGCAATCATGCCGAGTGGTCGAGCCGTATTGTCTACTTTGGTCCCATGGGCTGCCGTACGGGCTTTTACCTCGTCGTATTTGGCGAAGTGACGAGCGAGGAGATCCTGCCGCTCGTGCGCGAGCTGTTTGAGTTTGTCGCCGACTTTGAGGGCGATGTCCCCGGAGCCGCTCCCGAAGAGTGCGGCAACTACCTGGACCAGAACCTTCCCATGGCAAACTGGCTCGCGCGTCGCTATCTCGACCGCGACCTGGCCGATATCGACGAGAAGCACCTGCACTACCAGCAGGCGTAAGGGCTTTATCGCCCAAAACGCGCGCATTGGGCGCCTTCGCTTATGCGGGGGCGCCTTTTTGTTGATTGGTCGGGACGAGCGTTCAAAATCGCTCATGTTTGTTCTAGAATGTTCGTATAGTCACATTTACGAACAGGAGTGAACATGCATATCTATTCTGTCAACGATCCCGAGTTCAAATCCTATGGCAACGTTTGGGATAACGTTCCGTCCGAGCTCACGTCGCCCGTGCTCGAGGCGCTCTCTGCCACGCCCATCCCCGAGGGCAGCAAGTACGTGGCAAGCGCGTCGGAGCTCGAGGGCGTCAAGGGTGCCGATAAACTGGGCTTTCTCATGTTTGGCGGCCGTCCTTTCCAGCTGGGCTGGTGCAACGGCCACAACACGCAGCTCAACTGCCTGGAGTATCACCGCGCCAGCGAGTTTAACCTGGGCGCCCGCGACTTTATCCTGCTCGTGGCGCATCGCTGGGAGATCGAGGACGGCAAGCTCGACACCGCGTGCGTCAAGGCGTTCCGCGTGCCGGCAGGTACGGTCGTCGAAGTCTTCAACACCACGCTTCACTACACGCCCTGCATGGTCGACGACGGCGGCTTCCAAGTGATGGTTGCGCTGCCCGCCGGCACCAATGGTCCGCGCCCCGAGGCCGCAGCCGACATGCCCGCGGTCGGCGACAGCTACTGCTACTGGAAGGCCGACAAGTGGGTTCTCTGCCACGCCGACAGCCCCAAGGCTGCCGAGGGCGGCTACGTGGGCCTCGTCGGCAAGAACCTCGACATCACCTGCGACTAGCATCTTCCGTCTCGATTTGTAACATCTAGCGGGCTAAATCGTCTCTACCTGTTACAGATTTAGACAAACTGCAGGGGGCTGCCCGAAAATCTTGATCTGTAACACCAGGCCCGGTTTTGGCGGCCTACCTGTTACAGATCAAGACAAACCTGCCCAAACCACCACAAAGGGGACAGGCACCTTTGTGGTGGTTTGGCCGGCGGGTATCAAAAAGTGTCAGATGGGGGCGGCTGCCGAGCGCCTGCGCGCGAAAAGAAGTGTCGGCCTGCGCCGCTGTCGTTGAGAGAGGCCCCGTTTGCGGGGATACTGAAATCACGACAAACAGCGTGTGAAAGGATTGATGCATGGCTTTCCGTAAAGACTTCCTGTGGGGCGGCGCGACGGCTGCCAACCAGTGCGAGGGCGCTTATGACGTGGATGGCCGCGGCCTGGCCAACGTGGATGTGGCACCGCACGGCCCCGAGCGCTATGCGGTGGTCTCCGGCCAGCGCAAGATGCTCGACTTCGAGGACGGCTATTACTATCCCGCGCAGACCGGCATCGATTTCTACCACCACTACAAGGAGGATATCGCCCTCTTTGCCGAGATGGGCTTTAAGACCTTCCGCATGAGCCTGGCCTGGACCCGTATCTTCCCCAACGGTGACGAGACCGAGCCCAACGAGGCTGGGCTGGCTTTCTACGAGGATGTGTTCCGCGAGTGCCAAGCGCACGGTATCGAGCCGCTCGTGACCATCACGCACTTCGATTGCCCGATTCACCTCATCAAGGAGTACGGCGGCTGGCGCAACCGCAAGCTCATCGACTTCTACAAGAACCTCGCGACCACGATCTTTACCCGCTACAAGGGCCTGGTGAAATACTGGCTTACCTTCAACGAGATCAATATGATCTTGCATTTGCCGTTTATGGGTGCCGGACTGGTCTTTGAGGAGGGCGAGAACAAGGAGGCCGTCGAGTACCTGGCCGCCCACAACGAGCTCGTCGCCAGCGCTTGGGCAACCAAGATCGCTCACGAGATCGATCCCGAGGTCAAGATTGGCTGCATGCTCGCCGCAGGTAGCTACTACCCCTACAGCTGCCGTCCGGGCGATGTGCGCCAGGCGCAGATTGACAACCAGAGCAACTATTTCTTCGTCGACGTTCAGAGCCGCGGCTACTACCCGGCCTATGCCGTCAAGAAGCTCGAGCGCCTGGGCATCGATGTGGGCATGACGGATGAGGACCGCGAGATCCTGGCCGCCAACACCGTCGACTTCATCAGCTTTAGCTATTACAGCACCCGTTGCTCCGCCGGTGCCGATAACCCCGATGTCGAGCGCACCCAGGGCAACGCCTTCGCCGGCGCCAAGAACCCCTACCTGCAGGCGAGCCAGTGGGGCTGGGCCATCGATCCGCTGGGCTTCCGCATCACCCTCAACGACTTGTACGACCGTTATCAGAAGCCGCTGTTTGTGGTCGAGAACGGTCTGGGCGCCAAGGATGTTGTCGAGGAGGATGGCTCTATCAACGACGACTACCGTATCGACTACCTGCGCCAGCACATCGCCGCGATGCGCGATGCGGTGACCGAGGACGGCGTTGACCTGCTGGGCTACACCACCTGGGGCCCGATCGACCTGGTGTCTGCCGGCACGGGCGAGATGTCCAAGCGCTATGGCTTTATCTATGTGGACCGCGACGACGCCGGCAACGGCACCCTCAAGCGTTCCAAAAAGAAGAGCTTCGACTGGTATAAACACGTCATCGAGACGAACGGCGAGGACCTGGCCTAAGCTTTCCCAACAGCCACAGCTTCCTAACTAAAGCGCCCGGCGAGCAGTTAATGCCCGCCGGGCGCCTTGTTAAGAAAGCACTCATTGGGGACGTACTTAAATGAGTGTCCGCAGAATGAAAGTGGATAATCTCCCGTTTTTGGCTTGTTTGTGGGCTCAAAGTGGGAGATTATCCACTCTCGTCATTGGTAGTCATTGGGGACGTACTTAAATGATTGGTCGCTGGGGACACTCCTTGCCGTCTGCGGATTTTGGGACATGTGGCCCGCTTTTTGGGCCTGCCTGTCGGTACACTAAAAGCACTATGGGTACCCGCGAGCGACATATTGGCCACGCGGCCGCCCGGACCGCGCCGGTTGCGGATCCCAGGGGCGGCAGGTTGTTCGCCATGCCGCGATTCCTTGTTGGCATAACACATCAGGTGTACCGTCACCGCGTCTTTGCTATCGCCGGCGTCATCACTGCGCTGTTCCTCATGCTTTTGGCGGTCTTGCCGGCACTGTTTGCCTTCGACCCCAAACTTTCTAACGCCGTGCCCGCCTATAGCGAGGTGTCCGAAGAGGTCGTGGATGCGCTCGTCCACTCGAGCTCTCTCCCGCTGCTTGTCGCCGCAATTATATTTTCGATCTGGGGCGTATCGGTCTATCTGCGCTGTTTGGACTATGTGTTGCGCCGCCGCCTTGTTGCCATCGCCACCATCTGCGCCCTGTGGATGATCGAAGTCATTCTCAAGTACAAGTCGTTCACGCCGTTCTATGCCACCGTGCTGTGGTACCTGTACTACGTGCCCATGACGCTCATTCCGCTGCTCTACCAGCTGTGCGGTCTGCGCCTTGCGGGCGTGGAACAGCACCGCCTGGGTCGCCGCTACTGCGCTGCGCTGTGGATTGTGGCCATCCTGCTTATCGGATTTGTGCTCACCAACGATTTTCACCAGCAGGTCTTCCGCTTTGACCGTACAAGCGACACCTGGAGCAA
>USHZ01000015.1 GCA_900554595.1 uncultured Collinsella sp.
CCCAGCCCACGCCCATCGAAAAGAGCGTGTCGAAGAGCTCGTAGCGCAGACGTTCTTCGATAACTTGCTCGCCTTGGCCTTCGAAGTGCATGGATTGGATGACCTCGGAGTGCAGAAAAAGGTTGTGGGGCATAACGACCGAACCCAGGACACTCACGATAATCGCGGCTGAGCCAGTGGGCATACTGGGCGTGATCCAGCTTGCGGCGGCCTGCGGCCAGTCGACCTTGACCAGCGCAAGCTCGGCCAAAAACGAGAGTCCTACCACGCCTACGAAGGCGATAATCCATCGCTCGGCGCGCTTGTAGGAGCTCGTCGTGAGCATCGCCATCGATACTGCCGCCACGATGACGCAGCCCGCGCGCACGGGCAGCCCAAAGAGCATTTGAAGGGCAATCGCGCCACCCAGGACTTCGGCCATGGTGGTGGCGATGGTCGCGAGATAGGCGCTGACGAGTACCGTGCGTCCAACGAAGCAGGGGAGGTAGCGTGTCGTGGCCTCGGCAAGACAGGTGCCCGTGGCGATGCCCAAGTGCGCCGCGTTGTGCTGCAGCGTGATGAGCATGATCGTGGACAGCGTGACGATCCACAGCAGCGCGTAGCCAAACTGCGAGCCCGCGGCCATATTGGAGGCCCAGTTGCCCGGGTCGATAAAGCCGACGGTCACGAGCAGCCCGGGGCCGATATGCCGCGCAATGTCTAGGCCTCCGTGACCACCGGTGTGTCGGGAGCCAAAGTGTTGTTTGAGATGGTTGAGCATGGTCGGTTCCTGCATAGGGTCAGCGCGGTGCCGCGCTTGGGTCGTGCGGCGCCACGCGTCGGATTTGGGTTGGGGCTACTTGCGCGCCTTGCCCTGATTGGCCACGGCGTTGATCTTGGCGGCGATGGTCGCCGATGTAGCGCTTGTCGATGACGTTGAAATCGGTGTCGAAGGTGTAGACGAGCGGCACGCCGGTGGGGATGTTGACCTTGAGGATCTCCTCGGGCGTGAGGTGCTCGAACTTCATGACGAGTGAGCGCAGGGAGTTGCCGTGCGCGGCGATGAGTACGCGCTTGCCGGCGAGCATCTGGGGGCGAATCTCGTCTTCGAAATAAGGCCAGGCGCGGGCTATCGTGTCCTTGAGGCACTCGGTATAGGGCAGCTGATCGGGTGCGACATCACGGTATTGCTCCTGGGTGTGGGGATCGCGCGCGTCGTCCGGCTCGAGTGCCGGCGGGCAGATATCGAAGGAACGGCGCCAGATGAGCACCTGCTCGTCGCCGTGTTCGGCTGCGGCATCGGCCTTGTTGAGACCCTGTAACGCGCCGTAGTGGCGCTCGTTGAGCTTCCAGGATTTGATGACGGGCAGCCACTCGCGATCCATTTGGCCGAGTACGATGTTGAGGGTATGGATCGCGCGCTTGAGGCGCGAGGTGTAGCAGATGTCAAAGTCGAAACCCGCTTCTTTGAGGGCACGGCCGCCTGCGGCGGCTTCTTCGCGGCCCGTGTCGGTGAGCTCAACATCGGTCCAGCCGGTGAACAGGTTGAGTTTGTTCCACTCGGATTCTCCGTGACGGATAAGGACGAGTTGCATCGTCTGCCGGTCTGCCTGGTTTGCCATAGGGGCCTCCTTAATGTGGCACGGGACGCGTGCCGTTTGTTTGACGCCGCAAAGGATACCCGTTTTAGGCTAAAAAGTTAACCAAGACTAACAAAATTGTTGTATTTGAATAGGATGGTGAAAGGGGATTGCCGAAATGTCTTGATCTGTAACAACTAGGGATGGAAATTGGGTCTAGGTGTTACAGATCAAGACAGGAAGAAATGGTCCTATGGAAAATCTCAATCTGTAACAGTTAGCTGCGAAAACCGGCCCTTCGTGTTACAGATTGAGACATTCGGAACCGTCTCTCAAAAACATCTCAATCTGTAACAGTTAGTCGTCGAAATTGGGCCTTCCTGTTACAGATTGAGATGTTTGAAGCGGTGAGCTTACGGGCCGAACCTGGGGCCCTTGTTGTCGCCCTTGAGGTCGGCGGCGCCCACTCGTAGGGCGTGCGTTACGCGATTGTTTCGAAACGGGTGGGAAACACAACGGACCGGCGATGCTCCTAGTATGCCTATTCAACTGACTGTCTAATATCTAGGGGAGGATCGCGATGCAGGCAGATTCCGCTCAGCAGCAGGGCCTTTATCGCCCCGAATTCGACCACGATGCATGTGGCATCGGCGCGCTTGCCGATATCAACGGTGAGCGCCATCACCAGATTCTGGACGACGCACTGTCCATTCTGGTCAACTTGGAGCACCGCGGCGGCACGGGACTCGAGAAGAACACCGGCGACGGCGCTGGCATCCTGTTCCAGGTTCCGCATCACTTTTTCCGTAAAGAGGCCCAAAAGTGCGGCCAGATTCTGCCGGCAGAGGGCGACTATGGCGTGGCCATGCTGTTCTTCCCGCAGGACGACAAGGGCGTAGAGGATGCCCGTCGCGTGTTTGAGGAGGGTTGCGCCGAGGCCGGCGTGCCGCTGCTCTTTTGGCGCGAGGTGCCGGTCGACCCGCACGATTTGGGCGAGACGGCCCGCGCCTGCATGCCTACTATCCTGCAGGCCTTCCTGGGCCGTCCGGACGACACGCCCGCCGGCGATGCCTTCGAGCGTCGCCTGTACGTGTGCCGCCGCACCATCGAAAAGAAGGCCGACGCCGAGTTTGCCCTGCGCGACAAGATCTTCTATGTATGCTCCATGAGCTCGCGCACCATCGTGTACAAGGGCATGCTGGTCGCCACGCAGATGCGCCGCTTCTTCATCGATCTCAACGACGCCGCCGTCAAGACGGCCGTGGCGCTCGTCCACTCGCGCTACTCCACCAACACCACGCCCAGCTGGGAGCGTGCGCACCCCAACCGTTTTATCATCCACAACGGCGAGATCAACACCCTCAAGGGCAACGTCAACTGGATTCGCGCCCGCGAACCCAACCTGTACAGTCCCGTGCTGCAGCACGATCTTGAGCGCGTGATGCCCATCATCAACCGCGAGGGCTCCGACTCCGCGATTTTGGACAACGTGCTCGAGTTCCTGGTCATGAACGGCCGTCCGCTCACGCGTGCCGCGTCCATGTTGCTGCCCGAGCCGTGGGACCACAACGACAGCCTGAGCGAGGAGCGCCGCGCCTACGACGCTTACCAGTCCATGCTCATGGAGCCGTGGGATGGCCCGGCGGCCATCGCCTTTACCGACGGTCGCACCCTGGGTGCCGCCCTCGACCGTAACGGCCTGCGTCCCGCCCGCTATTATGTGACGCGCGACGGTCGCTTTATGCTGGCAAGCGAGGTGGGCACCATCGAGGTGAGCCCCGAGAACATCCTGACGAGCGGCTGTCTGGGGCCGGGCCAGATGCTCGAGGTCGACTTTGCCCGCGGGCGCGTCATCTACAACGATGAGCTGCGCGCCCGCTATGCCAAGGAAAAGCCCTACCGTGATTGGATTGCCGAGGAGACGCTGACCGTTGACGCGCTCGATGAGCCCGTTGCGGCAACGCCCGCCGAGGACGCCGAGGTGCCCGCCGCCGTGCGTATGGCCAAACTCGGCTACCACTGGGATGACGTCGACGAGGTCGTGCGTCCCATGGCCCAGCAGGGCAAGGCCCCGCTCGCCTCGATGGGCATCGACGCGCCGCTGGCCTGCCTGTCCAAGAAGACGCGCTCGTTCTTTGACTACTTCTATCAGCTGTTCGCCCAGGTCACGAATCCTCCGATCGATGCCCTGCGCGAGCACATGGTGACTTCGACCACGCTCTACCTGGGCAACCACGGCAACCTGCTCGAGGATTCCCGTACGGCCTGCCAGCTGGTTCGCTTGGAGCGTCCGTTGCTGAGCGAGGAGGAGTTTGACCGCATCTGCGCCATCGACCGCGTGGGCTTTAAGACCCGCCGTTTCCGTGCCGTGTACCGCCGCGATGCCGGCGAGGGCGCGCTGCAGGCTGCGCTCAACCAGCTTGCAGAGGACGTTGAGGCTGCGGTCCGCGACGGCGTGAACATCGTGGTGTTGAGCGATCGTGCCGCTGCGGGCGAGGTGCCCGTGCCGTCGCTGCTCGCCGTGGGCTGCGTGCACAACCACCTGATCCGCGTCGGCGTGCGTACCTTTGCCGACATCGTGGTGGAGTGCGGCGACGCCGTGTCCCCGCACGACTTTGCGGCACTGGTGGGCTACTCCGCGAGCGGCATCTATCCGTACAACGCACATGCGTGCATCCGCGACTTGGCGGCACGCGGCGACCTGGACGTGACGGCCGAGCAGGGCATCGCCAACTACAACAAGGCTGCGACCGCCGGCATCGTCTCCATCATGTCCAAGATGGGTATCTCCACGGTGCAGAGCTACCATTCGGCGCAGATCTTCGAGGCCGTGGGCTTTACGCCGGAGTTCGTCAACGCGTACTTCGCCGGCACGGTGAGCCGTGTGGGCGGTATGGGTGTCGAGGACGTTGAGCGCGAGCAAAACGAGCGCTACGACGCCGCGCTCGCTATCCTTAAGAGCCTGGCTCCCGATCAACTGCCCACGCTGGGCCTGACCAAGTGGCGCCCGCTCGGCGGAGAGGATCACCTGATCGACCCTCAGACCGTCTACCTGCTCCAGACCGCCTGCCGCGAGGACAGCTACGACACCTTTAAGGAGTACAGCGCCCGCCTGCACCGCACCGGCCGTGCCGTGCGCCTGCGCGACTTGCTCGACTTTGATGCCGGCGGTCGCACTCCGGTTTCGCTCGACGAGGTCGAGCCTGCGCTCAACATCGTCCGCCGCTTTAACACCGGTGCCATGTCGTACGGCTCCATCAGCAAAGAGGCGCACGAGTGCATGGCCATCGCCATGAATCGCCTGCATGGACGCTCCAACTCGGGCGAGGGCGGCGAGGACCCGCGTCGCGAGACCCCGCTGGCCAACGGCGACTCCAAGAACTCCGCGATCAAGCAGGTGGCAAGTGCACGCTTTGGCGTGACGAGCCGCTACCTGTGCAGCGCCTTCGAGATTCAGATCAAGATGGCCCAGGGCGCCAAGCCCGGCGAGGGTGGCCACCTGCCCGGCAAGAAGGTCTACCCCTGGATCGCCGAGGTCCGTCAGTCCACGCCCGGCATCGGCCTGATCTCGCCTCCGCCGCACCACGATATTTACTCTATCGAGGACCTGGCAGAGCTGATCTTCGATCTTAAGAACGCCAACCCCGGCGCGCGCGTGTCGGTTAAGCTGGTCAGTGAGGCCGGCGTCGGCACCATCGCCACCGGTGTGGCCAAGGGTGCTGCTGACAAGATCTTGATCAGCGGCCACAATGGCGGCTCGGGTGCCGCTGCGCGCGACTCTATCTGGCATGCGGGACTGCCGCTGGAGCTTGGCCTTGCCGAGGCCCAGCAGACGCTGCTGCAAAACGGCCTGCGCTCACGCGTGGTGCTCGAGGCCGACGGCAAACTCTTGGACGGCACCGACGTTGCCGTCGCCTGCTTGCTGGGCGCCGAGGAGTTTGGCTTTGCGACCATGCCGCTCATCTCCATGGGCTGCCTCATGCAGCGTGACTGCCAGCAGGACACCTGCCCGGCCGGCATCGCTACGCAAAACTGCCGCCTGCGTCGCGGCTTCCGCGGCAAGCCCGAGCACGTTGAGCACTTTATGCTCTTTGTTGCCGAACAGCTGCGTGAGGTCATGGCGAGCCTGGGCTTCCGCACCGTCGACGAGATGGTCGGCCATCCCGAGTGCTTGCGCCAGATCGAGGTCCCGGGCAACCGCAAGGCAAACCTGCTCGATCTGTCGCCCGTGCTGGCGAGCGCGACCTGCGAGTTCGGTGCCCATATTCCGGGCGCCGACGGTCGCCACTTCCTGCCGCAGATGGCCGCGGACAGCGAGCTCAATAAGACGCTCGACTCCACGTTGTTTGTGCCCTATACGGCCGATGCCCGTGCGCACCTGCGTCCGATTCGCTTCCGCGCCGATATCGCCAACGTCAACCGCTGCGTCGGAACGATCCTGGGCAACGCGGTGACCAAGGCACATCCCGAGGGCCTGCCCGCCGGCTCCATCACCATCGATTGCGATGGTTCGGCCGGTCAGAGCTTTGGCGCCTTCCTGCCGCGCGGCATTACGCTCAACGTGTGCGGCGACGCCAACGACTACTTTGGCAAGGGCCTTTCGGGCGGCGAGGTGTCGGTGCGCCCCAACCCGCATGCGACCTACAAGTTCGACGAGAACATCATCGTGGGCAACGTTGCGTTCTTTGGCGCTACGAGCGGCCGCGGCTTCATTAACGGTCTTGCCGGCCAGCGCTTTGGCGTGCGCAACTCCGGTGCCACCGTGGTGGTCGAGGGTTGCGGCAACCATGGCTGCGAGTACATGACGGGTGGTCTGGCGCTCATCCTGGGCGAGGTCGGACAGAACTTCGCTGCCGGTATGACGGGTGGCGTGGCCTACGTCTTTGACCAGTACGGCACGCTCGATGCCCGCGTGAACCACGAGAGCGTTGAGCTCAAGGCCCCGACTGCCGGCGAGCTGGCGCAGATTCGCGAACTCATCCAGGAGCACGTGGACGCGACGCAGAGCCCGCGCGGCATTAAGCTGCTCTACAGCTTTGAGACGATGAGCAAGCACTTTGTGAAGGTCATTCCGACCGAGTACGAGCGCGTGCTGGCGATTGTCGCCGCGGGCGAGGCCGTGGGCAAGACGCATGCGCAGGCTGAGGAGCTGGCGTTTGACATTGTGACCGGTCGCGCGAGTGCCGCGGATGTCGCTCGCTTCGATATTGCGGGCAGTGCTGCGGGTGCTGCGTCCGTGGCCGCCAGCTCTGTTTCTTCGACCAAGAAGGAGGCGTAAGTGCCATGGGTAAGCCCGGTGCTTTTCTTGATATCGATCGCGTGACCCACGGGCTTCGCCCCGTGGAGGAGCGCAGCCGTGATTTCGATCCGCTGTACGTGGAGCTCGATGACGATGCGCGCCGTGCCCAGGCGAGCCGCTGCATGATGTGCGGCGTGGCGTTTTGCCAGATGGGCGCGAGCTTTGGCAAGGCACGCCCGAGCGGCTGCCCGCTGCACAACCTGATTCCCGAGTGGAATGAGCTGGTGTACCGCGGTCGCTGGGACGAGGCTGCCGAGCGTCTGTCGCTCACCTCGCCCATGCCTGAGTTCACGAGTCGCGTGTGCCCGGCGCTTTGCGAGGCCGCGTGCAACCTGGGTTCGGTCGATGGTCAGCCCACGACGATCCATGACAACGAGCGTGCGATCAGCGACCATGAGTGGGCAAATGGCGGCCCGCGTCGCTTTGAGCCGGCAGAGGAGGGCGCACCCACGGTTGCCGTGGTGGGCTCCGGTCCTGCCGGTCTGGTGGCGGCATGGGAGCTTGCGCGTCGTGGCGCCTGCGTGACGGTGTTTGAGCGCGACGACCGCCCGGGCGGTCTGCTCATGTACGGCATTCCCAATATGAAGCTCGAGAAGTCCGTGGTCGAGCGCCGCGTGGCGCTCATGCGCGAGCTGGGCATTGTGTTTGAGCTGGGCGTCGACGTTACGAACCCTGCGGTGGCGGCCGAGCTCGATGACTTTGACGCCGTCGTGGTGGCTGCCGGCGCTCGTGCGCCCCGCGGTCTTTCGGCTGCGAACGTGGATGCTCCGGGCGTGGTGTACGCGGTGGACTACCTGACGGCTTCGACTGTCTCGGTACTCGATGGCGGCGAGCCCGCGGTGAACGCGCGCGGCCTGGACGTTGTGGTCATTGGCGGTGGCGATACTGGAAACGATTGCGTGGGTACTGCCGTGCGTCAGGGCGCGCGCAGCGTGCGCCAGTTTGAGTTCTTGCCGGCTGCGCCCGATAAGCGCGCGGCGAGCAATCCCTGGCCGCAGTGGCCCAACGTTAAGAAGACCGACTATGGCCAGCAGGAGGCTATCGCTGCGATGGGTGGCGAGATGCGTGCCTGGGGCGTGGATACGCTCGAGGTGCTGCTGGACAAGAAGGGTGCGGCTGCGGGCCTGCGCGTGGTCGATCTGGACTGGTCGGCGGGAAAGCCCGAGCGCATCGCGGGCTCCGAGCACGAGGTGCCGGCGCAGCTGGTGCTCATCGCCTGCGGCTTTACGGGTCCCGAGCATGGCGTGTTCGATGCGGTGAACGTGCCTGTTGCCACCGCTGGTCGTCCGCTGCCGGTGATGGCTGCCGAGGGCTCGCACCTCGTGGCTCGCACGGAGGGTGTCGCCGCCGATGCCGCGCCGGTGTATGTGGCGGGTGATGCCCGCAACGGCAGCTCGCTCGTTGTGAACGCCATGGCCGATGCCCTGGCCTGCGCAGCCGAAGTCGCCGAGGCGCTGGAGCTGTAAAGTAGTCATTTAAGAACGTCCCCAATGACTAGTCATTTTTTGTCTAGTCGTTGGGGACACTCTTTGCGAGCGATTTGCTCGTTTGTCGACGTACGGGTGTTCATTTGTCGACTTCTTGGGCTGTGGCCACCTGTTGTTTCTGTGGTGGCTGCGGGCATCTAGCTCAAAAAAAGCGGGTTGGCTGTCTATGTCTAACTGCGGTTTTGTTGCGGTGTGCTCATTTGGTCAAGTGTCCCGTCAAGCGTTTGGTTAGCATCTGGTTTGCAGCCGAAGGCCTATTTTGCCCGCGCTTGCCTCGGTTGCTCGCCCTCCTCGTAAGCTCAAATTGAGGCCCATCAGTTTGAGGAGGATGCCATGACTGACCAAGTTTTTGACCGAGCACAGCTGGCCGAAGCCGTCGGCAACGATATTGCCGACATGGCTCACTTTTGGATGCTGCGGAAGTTTCAATTCCTGGAGCTGGCGCGCGAGCAGTTCGAGATTATCGTCGATCCGTGGCTCAGCTATTGCGAGGAACCTTCTCAAAACGAAATCATGACCTACAACATGGCGTTTACCGATTGGCTGCTGTTTGAGCGCCCCTATTACCACGGCAAGACGCTGTTGGAGCTGTATGTGGACGAGCCGCCGGCGTCAATTTCTCCTGCTTCGCTCGGGCGACTTATGCAGGTGCGTGACACGCAGTATTTCTCGCGCTTTGGCATTTTGGACAAGGATCCCGCGACTGGCATGGTCGTGCTGAAGGACACGCGCACCGACCGTCGCTTTGACGTCTACGACCCACATATCGTGCAAAAGGAGCACTGGAACGATGGCGCGATTGCGGTGCGACTCGCGTGCGTCGACGATGTCTGGCTGACGGCGGGGCAGCTTTACCTGTATGACATCGCGCGCCTGAGCGACACGGCGGTCGACGGGCCGGGCGCGGTGCATCCCGAGGACCTGGAGGACGGTTTCGACACCTCGTGCATCAGCTTCTTTTTACGCCTGGTCCGCGACATCATGGGCGCCCAGGGGCGGTACGTCAAGTCGCTCAACATCTACGAACAGGAATGGGAGTAGGGGATGGGCGGTTGTCGCCTGCCTTGCCTTCTGCCTTTGTGTCTCGATCTGTAACGTTTAGGGACAAAAAATCGGTCTTCCTGTTACAGATCGAGACGTTTGTCGGCGGCGGCAACAGCGGCGATGGCTCATTTGTCCGATGTGGTGGTGATGGAAGTGTCTAATACCGTTCTCAAACACAAGCATGCAGCACGTAACACCTTGGCGCGGAATAGGATGCTTGCCAGGCTCACGAAGGCGGCTGAACAAGGCGTGCTGCTTGTGACACACGACAATGCCGAGCTCATGTGGCTGCGGCGCCATGTGGGAACCGACGATATCGCGGAGCCTGAGTCGCGCCTGTTCTGTTTTCAACATGATTGGGATGCGTTGACACCGGCGGAGCGAGCGCTGCGTATCATCAAAGGGCTTGTGGAGTTTCATCCCGACTGGGCGTTTTGGGGTTATGACGCGGCACTTTTGTGGGGTCTGGAGGTGCCGAATGATCTGCTTGGGCCACGATACCTTGTTAAGACGGGTTGTTCGGTGACGTTGAGCAGCGGGTGCAGGTTGTTACGTCCGCAGATGGCGGGCGCACTCGAGCGTGTTGATGGCGTGCGGGTGACGTCGTTTTGGCGCACGGTGGAGGATTGCTTGCTGCGTGCGCCGTTCTCCTACGGGTTGGCGATTGCCGATTCTGCGCTGCGGGCGAAAGGCGTATCACGCGGGGATTTGTGCGAGCGCCTCCGCTCCGATTGCAAGGGCAGGCGAGGGTATCGCAGAGCGCAGGTGATCGCGTCGTATGCGGACGGGCTGTCCGAAAACGGCGGAGAGTCTCGTTTTCGGGCATTCTTTATCGCGTATGGGTTTCCGGTACCAGAGTTGCAGGTGGAGTTTCGCGACCCGCTCGATCCGAGCCAAGTGTTTCGCGTTGATTATTTTTGGAAGCTCGAGGACGGGACGTGCGTGATTGGCGAGCTCGATGGAAAGGGAAAGTATGCCTTACAGAACGACGAGGGTCGGGAGTCGGTCGACCCATTCGTGGCAGAACGTCAGCGAGAGTCTCATCTGACGATGCTCGGGCATAAGGTGCTTCGGTTTACGTTTGATGAACTCAAGAACCCAGGGAAGCTGGCTGAAAAGATGAGACTGGCGGGCATTCCGCAGTGGGTCGATTTGGCTGAGCAATGGAGGCGGCAGTGGTATGGGCGCTGAGGGGTGCAACTGACGCGGATGTGGTTGTTCCTGCCGAGTTTGTCTCGATCTGTAACAACAAGGGGCCGTTTGGCCTCGCAACTGTTACAGATCGAGACAGAAGGTTGGCTGCCGCTAAAAGATCTCAATCTGTAACATCTAGAGGCCGAAAACCTGTCCACCTGTTACAGATTTAGACGTTTGACGACAGGGCTGGAGAATATCTCGATCTGTAACATCTAACGGCCAAAATTCGACCCAACTGTTACAGATTGAGACATTTCCCGGATGTCGCTGGGGTGGGACTGCAGTGCATTCCGTTCCCCGCATCTCCTCCTTTCTCCGTTAACCGATATGTCTGCAGCAATCCTGCCGCGCTGGGTAATAATGGACAAATGTTCAAGTTAATCGCGAGGGAGGAGCTCGATATGGCGACTGCCGATCGTCCCACGTTGTTTATCAATGCGACCGTCTTGGATGGCTCGGAGCATATGGAGCCGCAGTCCGACATGGCCGTGGTCGTTGAGCGTGGCATCATCACCTGGATGGGACCGAGCGCCGTGGCGCAGGCGCCTGCAGGTGCCGAGGTCATCGACCTGGCAGGGGCGTATCTCATGCCGGGTCTCATCAATATGCACGTGCATCTGTGCGGCTCGGGCAAGCCGGTTTCGGCGGGCGATGCGGGTGCGCTGATGAAGAAGCTCGACAATCCCGTGGGCCGCGCTATCGTTCGCCATATTCTCAAAGGCAGTGCCCAGCAACAGTTGGCAAGCGGCGTGACCACGGTGCGCGGCGCGGGCGACCCGCTGTTTGCCGACATCGCCGTGCGCAACGCTATCGACGCCGACAAGTATCAGGGTCCGCGTCTGGTGGCGCCGGGAACGGGCGTCACGGTGCCGGGCGGCCATGGTGCGGGCTTGTTCGCCCAGGTGGCTAATAGTCCCGCCGAGGCGGCCGAACAGGTGCGTGATCTGTATGCGCGCGGTGCCGACGTCATCAAGCTGTTCGTGACGGGCGGCGTGTTCGACGCGACCGAAGTAGGCGAGCCGGGCGTGCTGCGCATGCCGGTCAATGTCGCCGCGGCGGCGTGTAAGGCGGCGCACGAGGTTGGCCTTCCGGTCATGGCCCATGTCGAGAGCACCGAAGGTGTGAAGGCCGCGCTTCAGGCCGGTGTCGACACAATCGAGCACGGCGCTCCGATGACGCCTGAGATTCTGGAGCTGTACCGCGGCGCCGCGGGTACGCAGCTCGAGGGGCGTGCGCCGAGCGTGACCTGCACGATCAGCCCTGCACTGCCGTTTGTGTTGCTCGATCCGGAAAAGACCCATTCGACCGACACGCAAAAGAAGAACGGCGACATCGTGTGTTCGGGCATTATCGAGAGCGCTCGCGCCGCCCTGGATGCAGGTGTTAAGGTGGGCCTGGGCACGGACTCGAGCTGCCCGTTCGTGTCCCAGTACGACATGTGGCGCGAGGTGGCCTACTTTGCCAAGTACGTGGGCGTGAGCAATGCGTTTGCGCTGCACACGGCCACGCAGGTCAATGCTGAGCTACTGGGCCTGGGTGACGAGACCGGTACGATCGAGTGCGGCAAGGCAGCCGACATTTTGGTGACGTGCGAGAACCCGCTCGATGACCCGTGTGCTCTGCGTGAGCCAATGCACGTGATGTGCCGCGGCAACCTGGTGCGCAAACTCAAGGTGAAGCGCATTCCCGAGGTGGACGCCGAGCTCGATGCGATTATGGCCATGCCGGCCGAGGCGCTGGCCGAGGAGCTCGCCCGCGACGGCGTGGCATAGGTGTGACAAAGGGACGGTCCCTATGCCGCGTTCAAAAAAGCCGAGGTCTCAACACGAGGCCTCGGCTTTTATTTTTCCTATGCTGTAGCTGCTAGGAGCGCGTCTCCATCTTGGCGTGGCACTTGGGGCAGGTGACGCGGATCTTGCCCTTGCCCTTGGGGACGGACAGCATCTGACCGCAGTTAGGGCACTTGAGGTACGCCGTGGTCTTGCGGCCCTTCCACATCTTCTTGGCCGTTCGCTTGGCGCGCTCAAAGTCTTCCTTGCTGGTGCCGGCCGCACGCGAGGCGTTGGCAGCTGCAGTCCCGCCGCCCAAGCTGGCGACGAACTTGCCTAGGCCGGGGACGTTTGCGGTCGCCGTGACAAAGGCGTCGTTCTCCTTGCGGCGCGCGTCGATGTTTTTGGACAGACCGCGCAGCACGCCGAGCACGATCACGGCGATGGCGATCCAGCTGAGCCACTGAATACGGGCCATCGATCCGATCATCGCGATGATAATGCCTGCGAAGCCCATCACGATGGTGAGCTCGTCGGCGCCGTTGCGACCCTTCATAAAGTCATTCATGCGAATTGCCTTTCGTTCGATATGCTGCACGCCTTTATACCCCTTTTGGTGCATTGGGGACAGGTCAATCTGCACCAAGGTGGCGCAAACGTACCTGTCCCCGATACACCAATTACTTGGCGAGCTTGTCGACGACACGCTCTATCTCGGCGAGCTTGGCGGCTTTGAGCTCCTCGTCGCCCGATTCGATGGCCGAGGCGACGCAGCCCTCAATGTGGGCCTTGAGCACGTCGGCGTTAATGCGCGCGAGGAGCGCCTGCGTTGCCATGAGCTGCGTGGAAATATCGACGCAGTAGCGGTCCTCCTCGACCATCCGCAGGATGCCGTCGATCTGACCGCGTGCCGTCTTGAGCATGCGGGTCACCGATTTGTGGTCTGCCATCATGGCGGGTCCTCGTTTCTGGTCGATCCTTCAAATACCTCACCCTCAGTTGCGGTGAAATAGTTCCTGATTGAAGGCTTAAAGCGTTTAAACCGGAACTATTTCACCGCAACTTCTGAGGGGCTGGTTGGACGGCGATGTCTGTTGGTGCGACAGCTGCTACGCGGCGGTCACAGACAGGGCGTGGAACTTCTCGCCGGCGCCCTCGACGGCGGCAGCGAGCTGCTCGGCGGTCACGGTGTCGGCGCACTCCACCTGGACGGTCTGGGTCTCGTGATCGGCGTCGGCATCGGTCACGCCGGCCACGTTGAGCAGTGCCGTCTCGACAGTGGCGTCGCAGTGGCCGCACATGAGGCCCGAAGTCTTGATTGTGTATCGCATGGGTATTCCTCTCTGTTGTGTCGGCTTTCCCAGGCACCCGACCTTGACCTTCAAGCCGTCGCTCGCGTACCAAAGTACGCGTCGCTCCTCTTTCAGGTCAATCTCGGGCACCTGGAAAACCCGTTCTAAATGGACATAATGGTGAGCCTATTTTGCCACTTTCGGCTTAAAGGTTCGCAGGCGCAGAGCATTGCTTACGACGCAGACACTCGACAGGCTCATGGCCGCGGCGCCAAACATCGGCGAGAGCTGCCATCCGGTGAGCGGGTAGAACACGCCCGCCGCCAGCGGAATGCCGATGCCGTTGTAGAACAGTGCCCAGAACAGGTCCTGCTTGATGTTGCGGATCGTCGCGCGCGACAGCTCGATGGCGCGGGCGACGTCCATGAGGTCGCTGCGCATGAGCACCACGTCAGCGCCCTCCTTGGCGATGTCGGCGCCGGTGCCGATGGCAAGGCCCACGTCGGCGCGCGCCAGGGCGGGGGAGTCATTGATGCCGTCGCCCACCATGGCGACCTTACCGCCCGCATCCTGCAGCTCGCGCACGTGGCGCTCCTTGTCGGCGGGGAGGACGTCGGCGATGACCTGTTCGCTGCTCAGTCCCACGCGGCGGGCGATGGCTTCGGCCGTCACACGGTTGTCGCCGGTGAGCATGCGCACATCGACGCCGAGCTTGCGGAGCGCGGCGATGGCCTCGGCGCTCGTTTCTTTGACCTCGTCGGCCACGGCGATGGTGCCGACAAGCTCGCCGTTCTTGGCAAAGAACAGCGGCGTTTTGCCCTCGGCAGCGAACTGCTCGGCAAGACCGGCGGGCACCTCCGCGCCCAGCTCGTTCATCAGACGCACGTTGCCGGCCGCGATGATATTCTGCCCCTCGTGCGCCGTCACGCCACGACCGGGCACGGCGGCGAAGTCCTCGACCATACGCGCGACGATTCCGCGCGACTCGCACTCGGCCATAATTGCCTCGGCCAGTGGGTGCTCGCTCGAGCACTCCAGCGCGGCAGCAAGCTTGAGCAGCGCCTTTTCGCTCATGGCGGGCGAGCCGTCAGTGCGCGTGGCTACCACGATATCGGTCACGGCCGGCTTGCCGCGGGTGACCGTGCCCGTCTTATCGAGCACCACGGTGCCCACGCTGCGCAGGTTCTCCAGCGCCTCGGCGCTCTTAAACAGAATGCCCATCTCTGCACCCTTGCCGGTGCCCACCATAATGGCGACGGGCGTGGCCAGACCCAGTGCGCACGGACAGCTGATCACCAGCACGGCCACGGCGGAGGTGAGCGCCTCGTTTATGCTGCCGGTCAGTGCCATCCATACCGCAAAGGTCACGGCCGAAATCACGAACACCACGGGCACAAACACGCCGGCGACCTTGTCGGCCATGCGGGCGATGGGCGCCTTGGTGGCGTTGGCGTCCTCGACGAGCTGGATGATTTTGGCGAGCGACGTGTCGGCGCCCACGCGCGTGGCACGGAAGGTAAACGAGCCGGTGCGGTTGACCGTGGCGGCGTTGACGGTGTCGCCGGCGGTCTTTTCCACGGGGATGGACTCGCCGGTCAGCGCACTTTCGTCCACGGCCGAGCTGCCCTCGAGCACCACGCCATCGACGGGGATGGACTCGCCGGGGCGCACGCGCAGGACCTGGCCGGGAAGGATGGCGTCGACGTCGACGGTGGTTTCGGTGCCGTCATCGGCAACGACGGTCGCGGTCTTGGGTGCCAAGTCGATGAGCGCCTCGATAGCGCCGCCGGTCTTGGACTTGCTGCGCGTCTCGAGGTATTTGCCCACGGTGACGAGCGACAGGATGGTGCCGGCGCTCTCAAAATAGAGGTTGTCCATGCTTGTCATCATGGCCTCGTGCACCTGACCTACGGCTAGCTGGTCGGCCATGATGAACATGGCGTAGAGCGACCATGCAATGGAAGCGGTGGCACCGACGGCGATGAGGGCGTCCATGGTGGGCGCGCCGTGTACGAGCGACTTGAAGCCGTTGATAAAGTAGGCGTCGTTGACGCAGACGATGGGGATGAGCAGGACAAGCTCGGTGAGGGCGAGCGTCATGCTGTGGATGTGGTCGGTGAAGACGCCGGGCAGTGGCCAACCGAGCATGTGTCCCATGCCTATGTAGAACAGCGGAATGAGAAAGATGATTGAGATGATGAGACGGGTGCGCATGGCGGAGGCAGTGGCCTCCAGCTTTTTGGTGGGCGACTCCATATGGGTGGCGCCGGACCTGGCTTGCATGCTGCCGTTTGAGCCGGCGGCACCAGTGCCCGTGCTGACGGGCGAGGCCGAGTAACCCGCACGGTCGACAGCGGTGCAGATATCGTCGGGGGAGACCTGTGCGGGGTCGTAGTCCACCAGCATGGAGCCAGCGAGCAGGTTGACCGCGACGCTTTGGACGCCGTCGAGCTTGCTCACGGCGCGGTCCACGTGTGCCTGGCAGGCAGCGCATGTCATGCCGCTCACGTCGAACTTATCTTGAGCCATGGCTTCTCCTTTCTGTAGTTCGGTGTTTGAATTGTTAACCTACTGATACTATACACCCGTACCCCCTGGGGGTGTCCATTAGAAGTTGAAATGTATGACATTTCGCTACAGACGAGGATGGCCGCTCAATCGTTGGCAGTTCATGTCAAACATCTCGATCTGTAGCATCTAGCGGGGAAAATGACCTCTAACTGTTACAGATCGAGATTTTGTTTTGCGATGTTTGAGTTCGTCTCGATCTGTAACGTGTAGACCCGGTTTTGTCTCGTGACTGTTACAGATTGAAACAATCGGCCCAGACCCGCCCCGTCCGCCCCGTCATCTGTGGTTTACGTGGGGGCATGCGGAGTACGGGTATACTAACCGGCGGCGAATCTGCTCCATCGCTTAGAGCTGCTGCGTCTGGACGGCGCGTGATAGGGCTGCCAAAGCGATCGCCAGCGTGCTGAGCAACGTCCTCTCTGTGCGCACCTGTTTTTGTATGTATTAGCGCACTACCAAGCACGCCCGCGCGGCCGCATGCCGTGCCCATTGCGCGTGCAGATAAGGAACAACAACATATGCGTAATTCTGTATCCGACGTCACGGACGCCGAGATTCTGGACGAGACCCGCGAGGCCATGACCCAGGCTGCCTTCGATGCGGCCGATGAAGCCAATGCTGCCCAGGCCGTCGAGTCCGCTACCGAGAGCCTGCCCGCCTTTGACGAGCTGGGCCTTTCCGACGAGATGCTTCGTGCTATCGAGAACCTGGGCTACACGGCGCCGACGCCCGTTCAGGCCGGTTCGATCCCCGTGGTGCTCGAGGGCCGCGACCTGCTTGCCGCCGCTCAGACCGGCACCGGCAAGACGGCCGCCTTTTTGCTGCCGACCATGAACAATCTGGAGCACATTGCTCCGCCCAAGCCCGTGCGCGAGCGTGGCGGCCGCAACCGTCGTCGCGGTGCTAAAAAGCCCGAGGGCAACGGCCGTGGCCCTGTGATGCTCGTCATCACCCCCACGCGCGAGCTTGCTCAGCAAATCGACGAGGTCGCGAGTAAGATCGCCGACGTCACCGGCCATGTCGCCGTGACCGTCGTGGGCGGCGTGAGCTACAAGCCGCAGACCGCGGCGCTCAAGTACGGCTGCGACATCTTGGTCGCCACGCCGGGCCGTCTGGTCGATCTGATCGAGCAGGGTGCCTGCCGCCTGGACGAGGTCAAGGTGCTGGTGCTCGACGAGGCCGATCGCATGCTCGACATGGGCTTTTTGCCCGCCGTCCGCCGCATTGTGCGCGAGACGCCGGCCGAGCGCCAGACGCTACTGTTCTCGGCGACCCTCGACGAGGAGGCCGTGGGCGAGATCACCGACCTGGTGAGCGATCCGGCCCGCGTGGAGATCGCGCCCGCCACGTCGACCGCCGACACCGTCGACCAGTTTGTGTTCCCGGTGTCCATCGAGGCCAAGAACAACCTGCTGCCCGAGTTCCTCAAAAAGGAGGGCCCGGAGCGCACTATCGTCTTTATGCGCACCAAGCACCGCGCCGACAGCTGCTGCCGTCGTCTGGAGCGCAAGGGCATCAAGGCCGCCGCGATCCACGGTAACCGCAGCCAGGCCCAGCGCGAGCGCGCGCTCTCGGCCTTCCGCGACGGCACCGTCGACGTACTGGTGGCAACCGACGTGCTTGCCCGCGGCATCGACATTAGCGACGTGCGCTACGTCGTGAACTTTGACGTGCCGGCCGAGCCGACCGACTACATCCACCGTATTGGCCGTACGGGCCGTGCCGGCGAGCTGGGCTGGGCCATCACATTTGTGACCGAGCAGGACGTCGACGAGTTCTACGAGATCGAGAAGCTCATGGACAAGACCGCCGACATCTACGAGGCCGGCGACCTGTATGTGGGTCCCAACCCGCCCGCGGTTGATCCCGAGCGCGACCCTGCGGCCTTTAAGGTGAAGAAGACCAAGCGCGGCAAGTCCAAGAGCAAGAAGAAGCTTGAGCAGGCACGTCGCGACGGCAAGCGCAACGGCGATGACTACGGCGACGTGGCCGGTCGTTCCAACCGCGGTCGCGACGAGCGTCGCGGCGACGGCGAGCGTCCGAGCCGTCCCAAGCGTGGCGGCAAGACCCGCGTGCGCGAGGGCGTTCAGGCTCGCGTGGACGAGGCCGTGGAGAGCGTTGCCCGCGAGGTGGCTGCCGAGGAGCGCGCCGGTGCTGCTGAGCAGGGCCCGCGCGGCAACCGTGCCGAGCGCCGTGCCAAGCAATTCCAGGGCGAGGCGCACCGCCGTCGTCGTGAGGACGAGGACCGTGGCGGTCGTCGTCGTGTTGAGCGCGAGGATGAGGGCCGCGGTTCGCGTGGCGGCAAGCGCGGCTCGGGCGACCGTCGTCGTTCCGGTCGCAATGACGAGCGCGGTGGCCGTGATGAGCGCCGTGGCGGCGAAGGCCGTGGCTCGCGTGACGAGCGTGGTGCCCGCGGCGGCGAGTCCCGCGGCGGCAAGCGCTTTGACGAGCGCGGTGGCCGTGGCGGCGAGCGTCGCGAGGGTGCTCGTGGCAACGGTGGCCGCAGCGGCGCCGGTCGTTCGAATGAGTCGCGCGATCGTCGCGACCCGCGTGCCAGCCGCGATCGTCGCGATGACTGGCGCAACTACGATGACACTCGCGAGGAGCGCCGCGGCGGCTATCGCGGCGGGCGTGGCGGCAACCAGGCCGGCTCCCGCGGCGGTCGTGCCGGCGGTCGCGATAACCGTGGCAGCTATGGTGACAATCGTGGCGGCAAGCGCGGCGGTAGCTCCCGTCGCCCCGGTGACGGCGGCGGCAAGCGCAAGTAACACACGTGTCGCGCGGTAAGGCGAGATGAATTTGGGCCCCGAGCAGATTATGCTCGGGGCCCTTTTTAGTGGGCGCAGTTTTAGGTGGGCCAGTCCCCCTCACGAAAATGCACGGAGGCGGTCGCGGCAAGAGATGTGGGCTATCGGCTTAGTTGGAGATTCGCGTATGCGGGGTTCAGGCATCGACGGAGAACGTGAAACTCCCCACTGACACGCGGCGGCTGCGGTGCCCGGGCGGACACGCCAGGGATTCCGCTCGCCGTCTGGCGCCCCTGCTGCCATTTGGCTTTCACGCTCGCATTCTTTTGGATGTGAGCGTGTTTTTTCACGGCATGCACGGGTCCCCCAGGGTGCGCCGTGCATTTTTGGGAATATTCAGCAAGCCGGGATGGCTGCATACGCGTTGGGACCTCCTATTTGAGAGCGCAGGATCCTTCGACAGGCAATTTTGGCTGGCGGACAGGATCCGATGCGGCGATAATGCGCGTTTCGCATCGCGCTGGGCCCCAAAATGACGCTGATCGCGCGGTGGCATCGATTCGCGGCGTCGCCGACGGGGACTGCGATGCTGAATACTCCGGTTTTTGCACGGTCCAAGCGGGGGTACGTTGGGACGGGAAGGGATACCCCCGTCTTTTTATGCATGGCGCAAGCATAATTATGCAAGACAATAGGGCATCATGCGCCGAAAACCCAGATTGGGGGCGACATGCGCCGCGATACGGAACCGGGTGCCCCACCGGGAATAGCCACGAGGGTTACAAAACTATAGAGACATCCAAATATCGCCTAAATGCCGTTTATCGGAGAATAAATACCGTTCACCGGTCATAATGATTATTCTGGCTTTGGGCTTGTCTACAATAACTCCCGTAAAAAGAAATGCGGAAGGTTACCGAGTCCCTCGGACGTGGGCCTAACCAA
>USHZ01000016.1 GCA_900554595.1 uncultured Collinsella sp.
TTACGGTTACCTACGGCGACTGGTCGGCAGATCTCTTTAGCCTGGGCGCTCCGGGAAGCCCCTTCGAAGACCAGCGTCCTGGCGTGCCGCCGCGCGACGAGGTGGCAGAGTTTCGCGTTATGGACACGGCTGCCATGTACTTCGATTTCCACGAGGGCGGCCTGGCGTTTGAGGAACGCGATGACGAGAGCCTGTTCCACTTGCTCACCGAGGGCCTGTCTGCCCTGTCCGAGCTGGGCGAGGTCATGCTCAGCGATCGTCTGCGCCAGATCTCGGTGCGCCCTGCGCCCAAGCTTTCGGTGCGCGCGACCGTCAAGAGCAACCTGCTCGATGTCGAACTGGGCGCGAGCGGTCTTTCGGCGGCAGATCTTGCCATCTATCTGGACTCCTACAAGCGCCACCAGACGTTTGCGCGCCTGACGTCCGGCGACATCGTACGCCTGGACGAGGGTGCCCGTGCCGCGTTTGGCCTTGCCGAGGATCTGGGGGTCGATGCCGTCGACCTGCTCGACGGCGTGTCGCTTCCCGCGTCGAGTACCCTGTTCGTCGACAGCATGCTTGCGCGCACGCCCGCGCTCGAAGCCGATCGCGACGCTGCATTCCGTCGCACCGTCGAGCGCCTGGATACGCTCGGCAAGATGGACTTTACGGTGCCGGCATCTCTCAAGGCCACGCTACGTGGCTACCAGGTCGATGGCTACCAGTGGCTCGGCTCGCTCGAGCACCTGGGCCTCGGCGGCATCTTGGCCGACGATATGGGCCTGGGCAAAACACTACAGATGATCGCGCATATCCTGGCGCGCGCGGAAGCGGGGGACGCCAAGCCCACGCTCGTGGTGTGCCCTGCGTCGCTCGTGTATAACTGGACTGCCGAGCTGGAGCGCTTTGCGCCTTCGCTCGATGTGTGCGCCATCGTGGGTGCCAAGGCGCAGCGCCGCGTGCAGATTGCCGGCGTGGCTGAGCATAACGTGGTCGTGACGTCGTATGACCTTATGCGCCGCGATATCGATGAGTACGCCGGGCAGGATTTTGCTCGCGTTGTGCTTGACGAGGCCCAGTACATTAAAAACCCGCTCACGCAGGTGGCACGCGCCGCCAAGCGCCTACCGGCCGGTGTGCGCTTTGCTCTGACGGGCACGCCCATCGAAAACCGCTTGTCCGAGCTCTGGAGCATCTTCGACTTTTTGATGCCGGGCCTTTTGGGGACGCGCGAGTCGTTTGCCAAGCGCTTTGAGAGCCCTGTCGAGCATGCCGAGGGCGATAGCGCCGCTCGCCTGCAGGCGCTCGTGTCGCCGTTTGTGCTGCGCCGTGTCAAGGAAGACGTGGTGGCCGATCTGCCCGAGAAGATCGAGGACACCGTCATGGCACAGCTCACCGGCGAGCAGCGCAAGCTCTACCTGGCCAACCAGGACCGCATCGCCCAGCAGGTGCAGCACCGCGAGGCCGGGGAGTTTAAGAAAGACAAGCTCAAGGTGCTCGCCGAGCTCACCAAGCTGCGCCAGATCTGCTGCGACCCGCATCTACACTACGAGGACTACAGGGCGGGGAGCGCCAAGCTCGACGCCTGTATGGAGCTCGTGCACGGTGCGCTCGACGGCGGGCACCACATTCTGCTCTTCAGCCAGTTCACGGGCATGCTCGATATCATTGGCAAGCGCCTGGCCAAGGAGGACATCGGCTTTCTTAAGCTCACGGGCGCTTCGTCCAAGGAGAGCCGCGCCAAGATGGTCGCGCAGTTCCAGGCGGGCGAGGTGCCGGTGTTTCTGATCTCGCTCAAGGCGGGCGGCGTGGGCCTCAACCTGACGGCGGCCGACGTGGTCATCCATTACGACCCGTGGTGGAACGTGGCCGCGCAGGACCAGGCGACCGACCGTGCGCACCGTATTGGCCAGCAACATACCGTGACCGTGTACAAGCTCATCGCCAAGGACACGATCGAGGAGCGCATCATGCAGATGCAGGAGTCCAAACGCGACCTGGTCAATAGCGTGCTCGGCGGCGACGGCATCTCGTCGGCGCTGTTTACCCGCGAGGATGTTCTGGCGCTGCTCGGCGGCGACGGGCGCTAGTCTCGCTCGTTATGTGTTCATTTGCCATGCCGTGGATGGTTCGCCTGCCTTTGGGCATAAGAAGCATCGAGAACACCGGCACATCAGTAAAGGAGAACATCATGGCGAAATTCTTTAAGGACCCCGACGGCAAGCTCATTGCCGCCCTTGGCAACGACGTTGCAACCCCTGCCGGCTGCACGGAGCTGACCGCGAACACCGAGGACGCGGCGCACGAGAAGCACGTGCCCGTCGTTGAGAGCGAGCGCGACGGTCACGTGATCCGCGCACGCGTGGGCTCGGTCGAGCATCCTATGGTGCCCGAGCACTACATCGAGTGGATCGCCCTTGAGGCCGAGGGCCGTCTGGAGGTCCATTACCTCCAGCCCGGCATGAAGCCTGCGACGTTTTTTGCCGGCGGTTCCAAGACCGGTACCGTCTATGCCTATTGCAACCTGCACGGGCTGTGGTCCGCGACGTTCTAGGAGCGCGCCCCCGCTCGGGGTATCATAGCTAGCATATGCACATGCGAGCGCCGACTGCATCATGCGGCCGGCGCTTTTACTGCGATAGCGACGGTTTACGACGGAAAGGGCTGAGCCATGAAGCTCGCACTTGCACAGATCGATATGCGCCTGGGTGATATTGAGGGTATCTGCGGTCGCATCGAGGACCAGGCGCGCCGGGCCCACGAGCGCGGTGCGCGCGTGCTGTGCGTGCCGGCTCCGCTCTTTATGGGGGCCCTGCCCGGCGGCCTGGTGGGCGCTGCCGACTTTGAGCACGACATGCTTGCCGGCTTGACCGGCGTCGCCGAGCGTATCCAAGAGCTCGATATGATCTGCATCGTGCCCGCGGCGGTTTCGTTTGAGGGCCAGCCGCTGCTCGACTACATGATGCTCAAGGACGGTCATGTGGTGCCGGCGCGTTCGAGCATTGCCCTGCAGCGTGGCGAGAACAACGACGCGCGTTGGGCGCCGCCGGTGTTCGACGTGGACGGCGTGCGCATCGCCGTGATCTTCGACTTGGACCGCGAGCTCGAGATGCTGCCGACCGGCGTCGACCTCATTGCGTATTTCCAGTTCAACGCATTCGATATGACCGACCGCGAGACCGCCGCGATCGCCGCCGTGCGCAGCGGAGCCTACCGCAAGATCGCCTCCAAGCGCAGCGTGTGGTTTGCCTGCATGGCGCCGGTTGGTGCGTACGACGAGTCGGTGTATACCGGTGGCTCGTTTGTGCTCGACGACTGCGGTCGCGTGGTGGCCCAAGCACCATGTTTTGAAGAGAGCCTACTGGTTCAGGAGATTCAGCGCGGTGTGATGCTCGATGCCTTGGAGGACCACGAGCTGCCCGAGTTTCGTTCCGAGGAGTGGTTGTGGCAGGCGCTGGTGCTCGCCGTTCGCGATAATGCCCGCGCCCGCGGTACGTCGCGCGCCGTGGTGGCGCTCGAGGGCGATCTGCCGTCGTCCCTGCTGGCGGCGCTTGCCGTTGACGCCCTGGGTCCGCGTAATGTGGTCGGCCTGATGCTGGGACGCAACCGCATCTTTACGCCGGCGCAGGAGGAGGCCGAGGCTGCTCGCTGTGCCGCCGTCCGCGCGATTGCCGAGCGCCTACATATTCGCACGGTTGAGCGCGATGCGCCGGATGCCGCGCGTGTGCTCGACCGCGATGTGTCGGCGGGCGACGCCGAGCGCCTGCGCTCTCGCACGCTGGGTCTCATGCTAGAGGACACAGCGCTCGAGCTGGGTGCGATGGCGTTGAGCCCGCTTTCCAAGACCGAGTACGCGTTGGCGGCACCGGCACTTTGCGGTGGCTACCAGGGCGATTACGCGCCCTTTGGCGACGTATACCTGTCGACGCTCGAGTTTGTGGCGCGCGTGCGCAACC
Source organism: uncultured Collinsella sp. (assembly GCA_900554595.1). Taxonomy (GTDB): domain Bacteria; phylum Actinomycetota; class Coriobacteriia; order Coriobacteriales; family Coriobacteriaceae; genus Collinsella. The sequence goes on from USHZ01000016.1 coordinate 3,936, forward strand.
GTACGTCTGCCGTGGTGCCGCAGGAGCTCGTGACGCTCAACGCGGTGGAGGATTGCATGGAGCGCGTGCTGGCGCAAGCGCTCTCGACGCTTGACGGTCCGGTCGACATGCTCGACCGCGCGGCGCAGCTGCTTGGCGGGCTTGAGCCGGGCGAGGTCGATGGCACGCTCGAGGCGCACGTGGACCGCAACCGACCCTTCGACGACATCCCAATGGCCACCGGCAAGCCCGAGGCTTGCTCGCTGCTGCTGATGCTCGTGCGCCAGGGAGAGACGGCTCGCCGCCAGCTGCCGACGACGCCGATTGTCTCGGCCCGTTCGTTTGCCGAGCGTGCTTGGCCGTATATGCTCGCGTGGTCCGACCTAGGGCTGAGCGGCAAGGAGCGCATGACGGTCGATTCGTTGGCGCGCGTCGAGGTGCGCCGCTTTGCCGACGACGATACGAGTGACCGTATGCGTGGTGAGATGATGGGCATTTTGGGCGAGCTGCTGGGTATTTCGCCCGAGCAGATGGAGGAGCTGCGCTCCGAGGACGGCCAGCGTCGTTTGCATGAGGGTATGAAAAAGTTTGAGGGCGAGGTCCAGGACGCCATCGAAAAGATGATGGGCGGCCAGGGTGGCCCGCAGGGTGGCCCGCAAGGCGGGCCGATGCCGCAACCGCCGGTGGATCCCCGACAGTTCCCGTTCTTTAGCCAGAACTAGGTCTCTGCGTGCCCGCTTGCGTATGCTCAACCTACAATTCTATCTCGGCTGACTTATAGGGCTAGCGTTGTGTTATTCTAGAACAGACGTTCGTGAATGATGCGCGGGGCCTTGTCTTGCGCCGTACTTGTGGCGAGGGGAGGTTGGCTTGGTCATTTTGGGTATCGACCCCGGTTTGGCCCACACGGGTTGGGGGATTATCGAGGAGCGGCGCGGTGAGGTTCGCTGCCGTGCCTACGGTTGTATCGAGACCAGCGCGGGCAGTCCGCTCGCGGTGCGCCTGTCGCATATCGCCCGTGACCTCAAGGGCGTTGTCGAACGCTATCGACCCGATACCGCTGCTATCGAGAGCATTTACTTTGGCGCCAACGTTCGCTCGGCCATCCCTACGGCGCATGCCCGCGGCGCCGCGCTCGTGGCGCTTTCGGAATGCGCGCTCGAGATTGGCGAGTACACGCCTATGCAGATTAAGCAGGCGGTTGTGGGCACCGGCGCCGCGGACAAACGGCAGGTCGCGTATATGGTTCGTACGCTCACGCAGCTCGATCACGACCCGCATCCCGACCATGCCGCCGATGCCCTGGCCTGCGCCATCTGCCACGTTAACCTCAGCCGCACCCGGGCGCTTACCGGCGGCGAGTTCTATCAACAGAGAGGAACCGGATACTGATGATCTCCCAGCTCCATGGAACGCTTGTCGAGGCCACGATGAGCTCGGCCGTTGTCGATGTATCGGGCGTGGGCTTTGAGCTCGGTATTTCGGGCAGCACTGCGGCCACGTTGCCGACGCCTGGCGGCGAGGTTCGCCTCTACACGCGCATGCAGGTGCGTGAGGACGCCATGACGCTCTTTGGTTTTGCCTCCAAGGACGAGCGCACGATGTTCGATCGGCTCGTGTCCGTGTCGGGTGTCGGTCCGCGCCTGGCGCTTGCCGTGCTCTCCACCTATACCGTGGGGCAGCTGTATTCCCTGGTGATGGCCGAGGACGACAAGGGCATGGCCAAGGTTCCCGGCGTGGGTAAAAAGACCGCGCAGCGTCTGATCTTGGAGCTCAAGAGTACCTTTGCCAAGGACAAGGGTTTTGTTCCGGTCGACGTGATTCCCGGCCAGGTTTCGATGCCGGTTCCCGCCGCTGCTCCTTCGGCGGTCGATGACGCCCGCGCGGCGCTCCTCTCCATGGGCTTTAGTCCGCAGGAGACCGAGGTTGCCCTGAGCGGGTATGATGGGCAGGATATGCGTGTCGAGGATCTGCTCGGCGCGGCGCTTAGGCGACTCGGAATGGATGCGTGATGTGGGAAGCCGATGACTCTCAGGACCTGTGGGCGACGCCCGGCAACTCGCCGGCGGCATCCATGGCGCACGGTGAGCGCATGGTGGGCTCGGAGCTGACGCCCGAGGACCTCGATGTCGACCGCACCTTGCGCCCCCAGCGCCTGGACGACTACTGCGGTCAGGAGCATATCAAACAGAGCCTGCGCGTGCTCATCGAGGCGGCGCAGAGTCGTGGCGAGACGCTCGACCACGTGATCTTCTCGGGCCCTCCGGGTCTGGGCAAGACCACGCTGGCTACGGTTATCGCCAACGAGCTGGGCGCTCAGATCAAGACGACGAGCGGCCCGGCTATTGCGCGTACCGGCGACCTGGCGGCCATCCTGACTAACTTGCAGCCGGGTGACGTGCTGTTTATCGATGAGATTCACCGTCTGAACCGTTCGGTCGAGGAAGTTCTGTATCCCGCTATGGAGGACTTTGCGCTCGATATCGTGATCGGCAAGGGTCCGGCGGCGCGTTCGATTCGCCTGGATATTCCCAAGTTTACGCTGGTGGCGGCAACGACTCGCTCGGGCATGTTGACCGGCCCGCTACGCGACCGTTTTGGCATTTCGTATCGCCTGGATTACTACACCGTTGAGGAGCTCGCCCAGATTGTCACGCGCTCGGCGACCATCCTGGGTGTGACAATCGACCATCCCAGCGCGCTCGAGATCGGCTCGCGCTCGCGTGGTACGCCGCGTCTCGCCAACCGTCTGCTCAAACGCGTGCGCGACTATGCGCAGGTGCGCGGCAACGGTCCCATCGAGCTCGATATCTGCCGTCAGGCGCTCGAGTTCTTTGAGATCGATGAGCTTGGTCTGGACTGGATGGATATCCGCATCTTGGAGACGCTTGCCAAGACGTTCTCCGGCCGTGCCGTGGGCCTGACGACACTTGCCAGCGCGGTGGGCGAGGACCCGGGAACGCTCGAGGATGTCTATGAGCCTTATCTGCTGCAGTGCGGCTTGATGATTCGCACGCCCCAGGGCCGTCAGGCAACGCTTCGCACCTTTGAGCACTTAGGAATTGAACCGGCTGTTTAGGACGGGTTTGTAGGCTATCGCTGAGCATTGGATAAACATATCGTCGTTTGTCGGTTGCGGGTGCTTTACTATTGCGCGCCCGTGCTATGCTGAATTGGTCTTTTTCTCATCCGGTAACGAAAGGACCGTCCATGCCTACTGACATCGAAATCGCACGTTCCGTCACACCGCTGCCCATTACCGAGGTGGCCAAGAACGCCGGTGTCGACGTAAAGCACCTGATTCCGTACGGCTTCGACAAGGCTAAGGTCGACTACTCTCTGCTTAATGAGCCAACTGATCACCAGGCCAAGCTCGTCCTCGTGACCGCCATCAACCCCACGCCTGTTGGCGAGGGTAAGACCACCACGACCATCGGTCTGGCCGATGGCCTGCGCCGTCGCGGCGTCAAGAGTGCTGTGGCCCTGCGTGAGCCTTCGCTCGGTCCCGTCTTTGGCGTCAAGGGCGGTGCCGCCGGCGGCGGCTGGGCGCAGGTCATCCCCATGGAGGACATCAACCTGCACTTTACCGGTGACTTCCACGCTATCGGTGCCGCTAACAACCTGCTGGCAGCCATGCTCGACAACCATATTCAGCAGGGCAACCAGCTCGGCATCGACGTTAAGCGCATCACCTGGAAGCGCGTCGTCGACATGAACGACCGTCAGCTGCGCCATGTTATCGACGGCATTGGCGGCAAGGCCCAGGGAGTGCCGCGCGAGGACGGCTTCGATATCACCGTTGCCTCCGAGGTCATGGCAATCCTGTGCCTGTCCACGAGCATCAATGACCTCAAGGAGCGCTTGGGCGAGATCGTTGTCGGCTACAGCTATGCCGGCGAGCCCGTCCGCGCACGCGACCTTAAGGCCCAGGGAGCTATGGCCGCACTGCTCAAGGATGCGCTCAAGCCCAATCTGGTGCAGACGCTCGAGGGTACGCCCGCGTTTGTCCACGGCGGTCCCTTCGCCAATATCGCCCACGGCTGCAACTCCATCATGGCCACGCGTATGGCTATGCGTTTTGGCGATGTCGCCATTACCGAGGCCGGCTTTGGTGCCGACCTGGGCGCCGAGAAATTCCTGGACATCAAGTGCCGCATGACGGGCGTTCGCCCCAGCGCCGTCGTGGTCGTCGCCACTGCCCGCGCGCTTAAGTACAACGGCGGTGTCGCCAAGGCCGACCTCAACGAGGAGAACCTCGAGGCCCTCAAGGCCGGCATGCCCAACCTGCTGCGCCACGTCGACAACATTCAGAATGTCTACGGTCTGCCCTGCGTGGTTGCCATCAACCGCTTCCCGACGGACACCGAGGCCGAACTCGAGCTCATCGAGTCCGAGTGCCAGAAGCTCGGTGTAAACGTTAAGCTGTCCGAGGTTTGGGCCAAGGGTGGCGAGGGCGCGCTCGACCTGGCCGATGAGGTCATGCGCCTGATCGAGCAGCCGATCGAGCTCAAGTTTGCCTACGAGGACGGTGCCGATGTGGCCGACGCCCTCGAGGCCGTTGCTACCAAGGTCTACCGCGCCGACGGCGTTGACTTTACGCCGGCTGCCAAGCGTCAGCTCGCCGAGCTGCGTGAGAACGGCTTTGGCAACCTGCCGGTGTGCGTGGCCAAGACGCAGTACAGCTTTAGCGACAACGCCAAGGCGCTGGGCGCTCCCGAGGGCTTCCGCATCACGGTGCGCGAGCTCAAGGTTTCCGCCGGTGCCCACTTTGTGGTCGCGCTGACCGGCAACGTTCTGACCATGCCTGGCCTGCCCAAGGTTCCCGCGGCCGAGAACATCGACGTCGACAACGACGGCAATATCACCGGCCTGTTCTAAGCCTGCTGCTCATAGCCGCTTGCCCGCCCCGCCGCGCCTACCAAGGCCCGGCGGGGCTTTTTGATCCCAAGGGGACGGAGGAAAACGGATCATTTTGTGGCTGTTGGGTCAATGAGGCTATCCGTATGGGGTCGTTTGTCCAAAACTATGCCGGTTTACTACGATGAATCGGTATATCTCGACCATATCTGGATTTTCCGATAATGACCGATTCGTCTACCTGCGGTTTTGTTTTCTTGTAAAGTAGCATGCTCAGGTTCGGGCGATTTATCGTAGTAAACCGGCATAGTTTTGGACGCGGCGGCAATGTTGCGCAACAAGAATCGTGATTTCTCTCGTACGGTGTAGTTGGAAGAACTGCGCGGGCGCATTGCGGCTGCGACGAGAGACGGGAGATGCGATGTATTGCACCAAGTGCGGAGCTCAGATACCCGATGGCTCCACGTTTTGCACGAGCTGCGGCGCTCGCGTGAGCGCCGCCGAGGATCAAGCGGAACCCGTGGCGTTTCCAGTAGGGGATGCGCCGGCGACCGCCTCTGCGGGACAGCAAGCTCCTCAGGGTGCCTCGGCTCATATGGAGGCGCAGTCTCGTTATGAGGAACCTATGACCGAGCCTGCCGAGGCCTCTCAGCCGTTTGTTCCGACGCCGCAGCCAAAGAAACCCAAGCACAGGGGCCGTATCGTCGCTGCCGTTATCGGCGGTGTTGCCGTTGTCGCCATTGTCGCCGCTATCGTGATTGTGCCGCGTATCGGTGCGTCGTCCGAGGTAACCTCGGGTGGCAAGGGCTACGTTGTCTGCGCGTGCGAGACTAAAGTGCTGCCCAAGAACAGCAAGGGTAAAAAGCTCAAGAGCTATACCGTCGAGCTGGCGCCGGTGTCCGGCAAGGGTAAGAGCTACACCATTAAGGTCGATGGCGAGGACGGCTTTACCATGGAGGACTTTGGCGAACTGCCCGACCAGAAGTACCAGATGACCATCACCTCGGGCAAGGGCAAAAAGAAGAGCACGACCACCATGAAGGTCGACTATACCAAGGAAGGTTCGGACGCCCCCAAGAATGTCGAGCTCACGCAGTCCAAGAAGGAGGCCAAGGCGTCTGCCAAGGAGGCGGTCAAGACGGCAGATGAACTGTTCACCGACAAGATTCTCGAGTATCAGAAAAAGTACGGCGAGGGCGAGGCTGTCGGGTTCGATGAATATGCGTATGGAGCCCAGGGTGTTGCTTACGCCAAGCTCATTGACTTTGATGGCGATGGTCAAGATGAGCTGCTGATTGAGTATTCCGATGAACCGGTGGACCGTGGGGATAACGCAGCCGCTGCGCATCTTGAGGTCTGGGCGTATAAGAATGGCGAGATTGAGAAGGTCTACACGCCAGAGGTAAACGTATCTCATCAGGAGGCATGTGTGTCTGTCTGGCTTGATGAATACGAGGGCAAGATTGGTTTTTCGCAGTGGTATGACCATGGGACAGCAATTAAGCAAAGCGATCTCTCTGGCGAAAGTGGTCCTTCTGCTCACGAATACCAAGTTAAATTCATTGGCTACGACGGCAAGTCATTCAAAGCCATGACCGACCTTGTTGCCCCAAATGAAGTCGGTTCTGCCTCTTTGGGCGGTTTTGGTTCCTTGTATGCCGACGAGAGCTCGGTTAACAGCACCATTGGCACGGTCGCCACGACGCTGGAGCAGTTGAAGTCGAAGGACGATGACAGCGCGCAGGTGAGCTACGAAGCCGTTTCTGCCACGCAGGATGTCAGCTTTACGGCGCCGGTGGGCGAGGGCGCGCCTGATCCCGACGTTACGTGCCAGATTTCGGCTACGTGGACCTATCCTCAGGTAAAAGGCCAGGGTGTAGGTGTCGCCAAGTTCAACAAGGATATGATTCAGCTCGTCGCTGATGCGCTTGATGCGAGCAAACAGGCGACACCATATGATGAGAACTACCGTGTGACCACGATGTATTACGCTGAAATCGTCTCGATTGACGGCGATATCGCCTGTGTGCGAACCTACACCGATAGCTATCAACCTCCGTATCGCTCGGAGCAGGTGACAAGGTCGGCATACTATAGCCTCAAGACAGGCGAACAGGTATCGCTGGAGGATTCGCTTGCGCAGCACGGGCTTTCGTTTGACACCCTCAAGAGCGAGGCTAAACAGGCGATTAAGACGGCAAAAAGTAATATGTATTCTTCATACACCAATAGCTACGAAGATGATGACAACTTTACCGAGGATCATTTCTACTACGACGGCAAAGGTTATGTTGTTGTGCTCGATACCGGTGTATTTGACTGCGACGCATGGGGTACACACGATTTGGTGGCACATGCTTTTGACTCGAGCTATTCCAGTGGCCAGGACGTGACCCCCGAGTATCCTCGCTATACGTATATTATTAACGAGTAAGACGAGACTGCAGAAAGTGAACTGAACAGTCCCCGGTGACGCAAAACGCAGCGCCGCCGGGGACTTTTTGATGCAAATTGGCTCCGAAATAAGCTATCTGGGCCAGCCGCGCCACGAAAAGCACCCATCTACTACGTTTGCCAGGGCTGGACCGACCATGGAGCGTTTTTTAACAATGCGGCAAGACGTTTACCTGCGGTTTTGTTAATACAAATATGGCTATGGTTGGCACCCTTGGGTTAAACGTAGTAGATGGGCGCATTTTTTGGTGCACAGCCCAAGAAGGGGTCATTAGCCGCGCTGGAGGCCGAAGAGTTTGGCGTTGCGCTCGGCGACCATCATGTTGATATCGGCGATTTCCATCTCGCCGTCAATGTAGGGCTGGTAGGTGCCATATGGATCGCCTGCTCCCAAGCTGCAGCTTCCACAGTTATCGCAGCTGCCGTTGCCGCAGCCAGCGAGCGCTAGCTTGATGATCTCCTCACGCTCGGCGCGCGTTGTGTCTTTGATGAGCTTGCTTTTTGCCATGACGTTCCTCGATTCGCTTGTGACCGTCGACCGCGCATGTCTTGTAGATACCGGCGGCTTTGCCCATCATAGGCTTTTGCGCGGGTAGAATGCATGGATAACTTGATGCTTACGGGCGACGGAAAGGAATCGTTGCATGGACCAGGATAAGACGACCGTAATGGGTGGCTACGGCTCCCCGCGGACGGGCAATGGCGCCGATGAGACCCGCGTCGTGCCGAATCCCGGCTACGCTGCCCCCGATACGACGCAGACGTCGGCTGATCCCACGCGCGTTGTGAATTACGGAAACGCGGCGCAGGACCCGTATGGTGCCTCGTCGCAGAGCCCCTACGGCAACGCGGCGGCAGACCCTTATGATGACCTGCTGCAAAATCCCATTCCGCAACCTCAGCAGACGACATATATGCCGCGCACGGCACAGCCGCGCTACGAGTCGCGCGATCGATATGCGCGCGAGCCGTATCGTGAGTATCCCAAGTCCATCCCCCAATATGGCGAGGACGAGGAGAAGAAGCCCTCGCGTTCGTCGAGCGTGATCAAGAAAATCCTGATCGTGCTGGCGATCTTCTTTGCCCTGTCGGTTGTGTTCGCCATTGTGTCGGGCATGCTCAACAAGCGGGGCGCCACGACTGATACCACGGCCGAGCAGACCGAGACTACCCAGTCCGGCACCGTCGACCTGAGCGATATCCCGGGTCAGTACTGGTCTAACGCCAAGAAGCTCCTCAAGTCGCGCGGAGCCGATCTTTCGAACGCCGTGATCCTGACCGATGACGGCTCAACACCTGTTGTCGACGCCAACTGGGTCGTGACGTCTGCCTACTATAACGACAACGGTAACCTCGAGATTCAGCTCACGCGCAAGGACAGCTCGTCGGGCAATGCGTCCGGTGATCAAGGCACCGCGGACAGCTCGAGCTCTAACACACTGGAGGACCTGAGCAACAAGGCCCAGGAGCTTGGAGATAAGGCCCAAGAGTTGGGTGGCACGGCTCAGAATCTCGGCGATACCGCACAGAACCTGGGCGATATGGCAACGAACGCCTGGGATGCCCTGCAAAACGGCATTTCGGGCGCGCAGGGGAACTAGCGGTCGAGCGGCTAGAGCCTAGCAGTGCAAACAAAAACGGGACGCAGGATCGCGTGACCGGGCGCGTAGGCGCGTTGGTCGGCGGTCCTGCGTCCCGTTTTGCTGTCGATTACAGCTGCTCGGCCGGACGGTCGGGCGAGCTGAAGCCCGAGTCAAATGTGACGACGCACGAGGCATCGGGCCGGCGCTCGTGCACGATGCGCGTGACGAGCTCCAGCAGCTCCTCGTCGGATATGTCAAAGCCGTCGGGACGCACCAGGTCAAACGAAACGAACCCGTCGTGCTCGTGCAGGTCGTGAATGGAGAGCGCGGGATCGATCTGCATGATGCCGCGCTTGACCCAGCCGCGCAGGTCGTCGCCGGTGGTGGCGATGGGGTCGCAGTGCAGCGTGATACCGATGCCCATCTGCCGTTTGATATCGTGCTCGATGGTGTCCAGGATCTCGTGATGTTCAAACGCATCGCCCTCGCCGGGCATTTCCACGTGTGCGCTTGCAAACTGGCGGCCGGGGCCGTAGTCGTGCACCATGAGGTCGTGCGTGCCTAGGACCTGCGGATACGACATGATCTTGTCGCGGATTGCCTGGACGAGTTTGGGGTCGGGAGCTTGCCCCAACAGCGGGCTGATGGCGTCGCGCACCAGGCCCATGCCGCTGATGCAGATGAAGATACCCACACCCAGGCCTGCCCAGCCATCGAGGTCAAAGCCGGTCGTCTGCGAAATAAGCGCTGCGGCCAGGACCGAGGCTGAGGTAATGACGTCGTTTTTGGAATCCTGCGCCGTGGCGATAAGCGTCTCGGAATCGATGCGGTTGCCCAGCGTGCGGTTGAACGCCGCCATCCAAAACTTGACGAGCATGGACAGGACAAGGGCGGCCATGGAGAGCGCCGAATACGCGGTGGGGGAGGGCTTGATGATCTTGGTGGTCGACTCCAGGATCAGGTTGATGCCGACGGCGCAAACGAGGACGGCGACAAACAAGCCGGCGAGGTACTCGTAGCGGCCGTGGCCATAGGGGTGCCCCTCGTCGGCCGGGCGGCTGGCAAGGCGGAATCCGAGCAGGCTCACGATGTTGCTCGAGGCGTCGGAAAGGTTGTTGAAGGCGTCGGCGATAAGCGAGACGGAGCCCGCGAGCAGACCAGCTATGCCCTTGGCCAGGCACAGCGTGATGTTGAGGCCAATGCAGATGAGGCTTGCGGCAAAGCCCGCGTTGGTGCGGTGGGAGGTATCGACCGGCTCGCTTTCGCTGCCGGGAACAAGCGTATGTACCAGCCGATTTACAAATAGCATGGCGTATCTCCTCGCATTCTTATTAAGGGGATAGTGTAGCTCGCACAGACGCAACGTGTACCGATGCTCAGAAAATGCAGCAATGGTCTGCCGGCGCTAACGGGCGCGAGGCAGAGGGGGACGACTGCCCACGCGCCTTTGAGTTCACTGCGCCTTCCCGTTCGACCGAGTGCTCCATTTTGGGCCACATGGGTATGGGCACGCGCCGATTTGCTCGACATACTTAATGTCGACAGCCCTGTGCAAAGGAGGACGTTTCCATGGACGAGATGTTTGCCATTAAATGCCAAAACTGCGGCGGCCCCATGTATTCGCACCAGGCAAAGCGCAGCTTTGAGTGCGCCTATTGCGAAACGGTTATTCCGTGGCAAGCGGACGCCGGGGAGCCCAAGAGCGCCCTGGGTATCCGTCATACGCCGCTGACGGTGGTTGACGGGCTGCTTAAGCTCACGCACGTCTCGCGGCTCGAGCGCCCAGAGGACCCGGACTGGTATTTCTTCAATTCACACTGGCGCAATCAGTCGGTTCTGGAGCATCTGCTGTGGGAAGATCGCGGAACGGCGCAGGAGTTCCAAGAGGCGACGCATGTGAGCATTCCCTGTCCCTTCTGTGGTGCGTCCTTTGAGGGCGAGTCGACCCAACGCGTGTTTGAGTGCCCGTCGTGCGGCAACAAGATTGGCGTGGCCGACCTGCTCAAGCCCGGCACGTTTAGTAAGCGCCTGACCATGGGCGTGGGCGCCGAATATGTTCCCGAACAGGGTGTCCCCTGTGAGATAACGCCGCAGCAGGCGCGTGCCAACGCGCTGCAGCTGGTGCGCCAGTACCCCGACGCCTTTGCCGGGCACGACGTGGAAGACGCAATCCAAAACGACATGATGCTCTTCTATTTCCCCATGGCGCTGGCGGACCTGCGCATGATGGCGTCCTTCCCGGGCAAGGGCCTGAGTAAGGAGACCCTGGTGTACTACGAGGTGCTCGACTGGGCATATCCCAGAGCCAACTACCTGGATGTTCGCCTTATGGGCATATTGGAGCCGTGGGACTTTGGCAAGGTGGGGCCGTTCGATCCCGCTATGCAGGAAGGCGACTTCCGCGTCGTTTCCGTCGATGCGTCCACCAAGGACCAGGTGGTTATTGATAAGCTGGCGCTCGACGTTGCAGGCAACGATGCCGAGGCGACCCTGGGGCTCAATAAAAAGAGCATCCGCGCCTGGGCGCGCAAGGCCCGCAAGCATAAGGACGGCCTGGTGATGGTACCGGTCTACTTTGTCGATCGCCCGGCGTCGGATAGCCACGATGGCGAGCAGGTGCGCATCGCCGTGAACGGGCAGACGGGTCGCGCGGCGGCGGTGGTGTTTAGCGACAGGCGCGAGAGTCATGTGGTGGCGCCGCTCAATCCCAACGTGATCCTGTCGAGCGAAAGCACCGTGCACGCCACGCCCATCGAGGTCAAATACGTTAAATCGCCGTTCCTATACCAGATCGTACGCCGCGGAGGCGGTGAGCAACCGCGTCAGGTGGCAGCGGTGGCGGAGGGTTCTTACCGAGAGGAGAAGCCCAAACGCAAGGGCTTGTTCGCTGCGATCTTTGGGAAGTAGGGAAGCACAGCCGGTTGGCGCTGCGATGCGATAGTTAGAGGAACGGGGCAGTCCGCAGAAGTGCGGGCTGCCCCGTTTTTGTGTTGCGGGGAAGTGCCGGGCACTTCATTAAATGCCCCTGCTCGGAGCGTTGGCGCTGAACAACATTGCGTTTGCCGATAGCTATTAAAAAGTGTCCGCTCGCGGTAGTAGTATCAAAAAAAGAGGGGTTCCAAACGGAACCCCTCTGGCAAGTCAAATTGTCCCCTACGGGACGCCCTCCGAAGAAGGCATTTTTGGCATAGCCGTATTTTGACTCGCAGTGTCGATGTAACTGGTAATCGACAAGGCAACTGTAGCACAGCGCGAAAGGGCTGGTCTATATGAATCTAAGAAACTACTCGGGTGAGTACAGTATCGGCCTAGACATGGGCACCAACTCCGTGGGTTGGGCGGTTGCGGACGAGCATGGCAAGCTCCTGCATTTTAAGAAGCAGCCTACCTGGGGCAGTCGTCTGTTCGATGCCGCACAGCCGGCTTCTGAGGCTCGTGTCCATCGCGGTCAGCGTCGTCGCTATGTGCGGCGTCGTTGGCGCTTGGATCTACTGCAAAAACTGTTTGAGCCCGCAATGAACGAAGTTGATCCGGGCTTTTTCATGCGGCTCAACCAGTCGCGAACCATCAAAGGCGACCCGATCTTTACCAAGGACTTTACGAAGGCCGATTACTACGATCGTTTCCCAACCATCTACCATCTTCGCACTTACCTTATGGACACCGATGAGCAGGCAGATCTCCGCTTGGTGTACCTTGCGATTCATAACATCGTTAAGCATCGCGGTAACTTTTTGCGCCAGGGAGAGAAGCTGACGGCAAAGACAGCAAAGACATCTGATGCCCTTAAGAATCTCAATGGTGCTCTGAAGACATGGTGCGAATCGAGGGAATATGAGTTCGTGAAACTTAATGAACTCTATGTAGCGAAGATCTTGGCTGACGAGCAATCTTCTCGCTCGCAAAAGGCGAAAGATATTCAGGCTCTTGTAAAAGTAGACACTTTGGACGCTGCTGCGAATAAAAAGCTGGTGAAGGCTTTGTCGAACGCTGTCGTCGGTCTTCAGTGCGAGTTCAAAGATGTGTTTGGCGAGTTTGAGTGCGAGGCAACTAAGCTCGCGCTTTCTGACGACGAGAAACTCGAGACACTGCAAGCTGCGTGTCCCGACGATTGCGTCGAGCTTCTTGAGTCTGTCTGCGGTGTATATTCTGCTTATGTTTTGCAGGGGCTTTTGTCATATGCAGAAGGCCAAACTATTTCGATCAACATGATCAAGAAATACGAGCAATACGCAGAAGACCTTGCTCTGCTTAAGCTCTTGGTCCGCGAATATGCTCCCGGCTCATATGAGTCTTTCTTCCGCGGCGCAACCTATCACGATTCGAATAGCTATGACCCCTCGCGCGGCTACGATGCCTCTAAGGCGCAGGGCTACACAGCATATGACCTGCATAAATTGTCCTATGATGACTTCGCTAAATCCGTAAAGAAACTCTTTACGGGAACGGGCGCGGAGACGGATGAGCGCTATGTCGCCATGATGGACGCATTCGACAAGCAACGCTTTTTGCGCCGCCTTAAGACGAGTGATAACGGTGCTATCTACTACCAGCTGCATCTCGAGGAGCTGCGGGCTATTCTGAAAAGCCAGGGCCGTTTTTATCCGTTCCTTAAGGACGAGGCTGCGAAGATCGAGAGTCTGGTCACGTTCCGAATCCCGTACTATGTGGGACCGCTGACGCCTAAAAATGCTGCCCAGGACAAACATGGCAGGCATCGATTCCAGTGGTCCGAGCGCAAGCCCGGTATGGAAGATGCGACGATCACGCCTTGGAACTGGGATACCGTGATCGATAAGAATAAGAGCGCCGAGAACTTTATCCTGCGCATGACAGGTGACTGCACGTATCTTGCTGGCGAGAAGGTGCTTCCCAAGCAGTCCCTGCTCTATGAGGAGTTCTGCGTTCTAAATGAACTCAATGGCGTTCGCTGGTCTGAAGATGGTGACGATTGGCAACGCTTGGATGCCGCGCAGCGTGAGGGCATTGTCCATGAGCTTTTCCATAAAAAGCGTCGCGTTACCTACAAGATGATTGCCGACTGGCTTGTAAAAGAGGGCGACGCGACAAATCCGGTTGTCCGCGGCGGCCAGGGTGAGAGCGGTCTTGAATCGAAGATGGGCTCGTACATCTTCTTTGCCAAGGACATCTTTGGCGTGGACGAGTTGAGCCGCGCCGAGTATCCAATTATCGAGAAGATCATTCTTTGGAACACGTTGTTCGAGGACCGCTCGATTCTTAAGGAAAAACTGCAGGATGAGTTCGGTCCCAGTGGCAACGGAATGCTCGATGCCGAGCAGATTAAGAAGATTTGCAAAAAGCGACTGACCGGCTGGGGACGTCTGTCGGAGAAGTTCCTGACGGGTATTAGGATTGATACGCAAGCCGGTCGCTCTATGAGCATCATGGACGTGCTGCGAGAGGGAAACCCCAGTTCCGAGCGTTGCTTGGGCGAGACCATGGTGATGATGGAGATTCTCCACGACAACACGCTGGGCTTCCAGGAAAAAGCGGATGAACACAATCGCAGGTACTACGCCGAGCATGAGAAGTCTCTAGGCGTAAATGAGCTCCCCGGATCTCCGGCGATTCGTCGCAGCCTGAATCAAGCGATTCGCATTGTTGACGAAATCGCAAAGATTGCGGGGCACGCGCCGGCTAACGTTTTTGTTGAGGTGACTCGCGACGAGGACGAAAAGAAAAAGGGCAAGCGGACTACGAAGCGCTGGGACGCCATCGAGGACGCTCTCAAGGCGTTTAAGGCCGAGGGCGGCGACCTGGCTGTTATGGACGATTTCAAGGAGCTCAAGGCGGCAAACGTTGATCTTGACGAGCGCCTGACTCTCTATTTAATGCAGAACGGAAAATGCCTGTATTCTGGCCGCTCTATCGACCTTAACAAGCTCATGGCGGGCTCGGGTGAGTACGAGGTCGACCATATCATTCCGCGTGCCTACATCAAGGATGACAGTCTGGAGAATAAGGTGCTGGTGTACCGCGAGGAGAACCAGCACAAGACCGACCAGCTTTTGATCGATAAGGGTATTCGCTGGAAGATGGGCGAAACGTGGAAGCAACTGCACCAAGCGAAGCTCATTGGCGATAAAAAGTATCGCAACCTGCTGCGCCCTTCCATAAACGAGAACGCCATGAAGGGCTTTGTCGCGCGCCAGCTCGTGGAGACGAGCCAGATGGTTAAGATGGCGCAGGCGTTGCTTGAGGCACGTTATGCCGAAGAGGGAACTAAGATCGTTCCTGTTAAGGCGAGCGTATCGCACAACCTTCGTGAGGCGGCCGGCTTAGTCAAATGCCGCGAAGCCAACGATTTCCATCATGCGCATGATGCCTATCTGGCATGCCGTTTGGGGCTGTTTATTCAGATGCGCCATCCCGGTATGTACGAGAACCCCATCGGCTACTCGCATGTGATTAAGAAATACGTGCGCGAGCAGTCCGAGCTGTTTAAGAAAACCCATCGCATGCCTGGATCTGCCGGATTTGTCGTCAATAGCTTTATGACTGCGGGTTTTGACCCCGAGACGGGTGAGGTCTTTGACGATGCCTGGGCCGAGGACGACGAGGTCAAACGTTATAGGGGAAAGTATCTTCCGGACGGCTGGAACGCAGCAGCGGAGGTCGAGGGCATTCGCCGCGCGCTCAACTATCGCCAGTGCTACATCTCGAGGATGCCTCAGGAGGATACGGGTGCATTCTGGAAGGCAACGATTTACTCGCCGCGTGATCCCAAGATGGGCGCAAAGCTTGAGTTGTCGACCAAGCAGGGGCTCGACGCCAAGCAATACGGTGGTTTTTCGAGCCAGCAGTTTGCGTACTTCTTTATCTATGAGGCCAAAAAGAAGGGTAAGCCGGTGTTCCGGTTCTCTCAGGTTCCCGTGTGGCTTGCGGCGCGCATCGAGGGTGACTCGGCAGCGCTTGACGAGTATGCGAGGGGACTTGCGGAGAAGGAGGGTTTGGAGTACGTCGGTATCACGAGGTCGAAGATCTACAAGAAACAGCTGATTGAGGTGGATGGCGAGAGGTTCTTT